>JBAVJG010000698.1:0-3165 GCA_049687655.1 Anaerolineales bacterium
CGGCCATATTATTCACACCTGTGATCATTCAAACGAATAAATTTGTAGAACAAAGTCAGGAGAAAACGAATAAAAAATCCCTGGGTTGAGACATTTTTGCGTCTCAACCCAGGGATGGGATTTATATGGGATGAAAAAGGGTGAAATCTTCCAGGGAGTTTCGAGCTCTAAGGATCTGGAAACATTTGCTGGGCAATTCGCTTAAGCTCGGAAAGCGATTTTACCTGATACTTGTTCTTCAGAATTTTCAGGAATTTCCCTACCTGTTGCTCATCTATACCCATATTTGCAGATATTGTTTTCTCTGGGGTATCATGCGCCAGTTGTTTTAAAATAGTTATTTCATTTTTTGTCAGGGTCTGTTCTAACCTGGCTCTGGATTTATCCTGTTTGCGGATGTGTGGTCCAATCCACTTACGTCCCTGATAAACGATGCTCCGAACGGCCTCTATCAACTTGGCAGGAATATTGTCTTTCGTAAGATATCCCGAAGCACCGCTCTCCATCATTTCCAGAATAAATTGCTGATCGTTATAACTGCTGATAGCCAGGACCTTCATCTCAGGTAACAAATTGTGTAGTTGTTCCATGACAGCAGTACCCCTCTGGTCAGGTAACTCTACATCCAGTAGCATGATGTCTGGCTTCTCTGCCAGGGCAATCTGAATTGCCTGGTTACCAGTTTCAGCCTCTCCAACAACAAAAATATCTTCCGTTGTTTTCAAAAGACTACTTATGCTTTTTCGAACGCCAGAATGGTCGTCTACTACCACTAAACTAATTTGCTCATTTATCATCAGAATATTAGAAACTCGTGCTATAGAGTTTTTATAATGAAGGTCTATGAACAAGTGTACTATATTTCAAGAATTTTTTAATAGGTGGTTCCCCTGATTCAAGGAAATGTTTCCCTGTAACTTACACAATGCTATCTCGGATCGCCTGGACGGCAGCTTCAACCCGGGATGCAACATCCATCTTACGGAAAATCGTGTGGAGATGGTTTTCGACAGTCTTTACACTGATTCCCAGGTTGACGCCAATCTGGTCATTGGTCATGCCCTGTACTAGCAGGCCCAAAACCTCAAGTTCTCTAGGGGTTAAGTCTTTCCCCGCTTCATTTTCATTGGCTAGAATTTGACTGAACATTGCAGCAACTTTTCGGCTAACCCACCCGGGTTGTCCATGGGCTACGCCTCGCACAGCTTCGATGATAAATTCCGGCACTTCTTCTTTCAACAAGTAACCGGAGGCCCCATGGTTGAGCATCTCGGATATAAATTCGCGATCTGTGAATGAGCTTAAGCCGAGAATACGTGAGGGGCTGTCGGATTTATATACCTGCCTGATAATGTCAACCCCACTCATGTCTGATAGCCTCATATCTAATAAAACGACATCGGGTTTGATATCCTCGATCATTTGCAAAGCTTCTGCACCAGTATGGGCCTCCCCCACAACATCGATTCCTACTGCAGGGTCCAAAATCTTACGAATTCCTGAACAAACAATCGGATGGTCATCTACGATCAAAACGCGGATATTTGACATTCTCTTTACCTTTTAGTATTTGTTGAGGCTTATTGAGCTTCTTGCCTGGGTATACTAACTTTAATAATCGTTGTATTTCCTGGGTTGGATTCTACCTCAAGGGAGCCTCCAAGGGAACTCACTCTCTCAGCGGCTCCGGCAAGGCCATAGTGGCCTTCACGTACAAACTTGATCCAGTTTGATGGCACATCGAAGCCTTTTCCATTGTCTGAGATTTCTAAGTAAACTTTTTCAACATCAAAGGCAAAACGCACATGTACATCCGTAGCTTCAGAATGCCGGATAATGTTCATCATAGATTGCTGGAAAATACGGAACAGGGCCAATCTCATCTCTTCAGGCAGTAATTGACGGTCTTGAGCCAGAGAGAGAGAGACACTTATGTTTGGATACTTTTCCAAATAATCTTCTGTATAAGATCGAATCGCATTTTCCAAACCAAAGTCGAAAATAGTAGGTGGCCGCAATTCTTTTGTGGTGATACGCAAGCCATTTATAACGGCTTGAATTTCAGATGACACCGTATCAAGTTTTTCTGTTAATTGGTGGTCTGCCTGCGAACGGAGTTCTGCCAGTCCATACATTACGCTGTGTAATGTTTGAATGGGATTGTCATGGAGCTCTTGTGCCAGCCTTAAACGTTCATTTTCTATACTGATTTGCAGACGGTCACGTAATTCCTTCATCTCTTGTTCAGTCTGCTTCTGTTCGTTAATGTTTTCTACAATACCGACAATATAAGCAAGTTTCTTGCTTCCATTTTTCTTCCTCACGGGTGAGAATACTGTCTTTACCCAGATAACAGTCTCATCTTTTTTGACGGTCCTGTGTTCAAATAGATATTGAGGGGTGCCACTAACCCTTAAATTTTGAATAAGATTTAGAGCTCTTGGAAGATCTGCCCTGAAAAGAAAGTCGCTAAAATGCCTGCCTAAAAGTTCAACTTCCGAGTAGCCTAGCATTTCCTGAAAGGCAATGTTGGTCTGTAAAATGTTTCCGTCCAAATCCAAGACTTTGATGCCCAGTGTAGTAGATTCGAATATCGCCCGGAAGCGCTCTTCGCTGGTATCCAGTTTTTGTTTCGTTGACAGCTTTTCGGCGATCTCGGCGCGCAAAGATTCGAACAGACGGCAATTTTCGATGGCCAGCGCAGTCCGATGGGCGATGTCCATTAAAAAGGTCTGGTCATCCAGTTTGAAAGATTTGCCCCCAGTATGACGGAAAATGCTTATTGCGCCCAGCACACCACTTCGTCCTCGCAAGGGTACGATGAGAAGACTGACAAGGCCAACCTTGTCAACAATCTCTTCGAAATCAGGTAACGTAATAGCCCTGATTGTTTCAGGATGGATAGAAGGAATTAATAAAGGCTCTCCTGTTTTAATGACACCCCCTACCAGGCCTTTTTCTTCATCAACCCGAATGCTGCGCGCTGTGAGTTTTCTCATCAACGTGTTTCCGGTCGGATTGGTGTCCGAAAAAGCATTAATTTCTACCTGCGAGGCCTCACTGTTTTTTAAAATGACAAGACATAGGTCTCCAATTGATTCTGAGATAAATTTCGCTACGGATTGTGAAAGAATCTTGATGTTATTGCCCGCCTCGGTAATATTG
>JBAVJG010000699.1:0-4372 GCA_049687655.1 Anaerolineales bacterium
CTCTGTGGAGGCTTCTCCCCCCTGATTCCATTGGTTTTCGAGGGAAGATCGCTCATCGGCAAAGGTTTCGGTAATGCTCTTCATCACTCTTGCAACCAACTCATCTGCGTTTTCAACCGAATGATGAGGATCGTCCACAAATCCGGTTTGAATATCCTGCCAACGGGATCGAAAATCTTCCGCTTCATCTTCTTCCAACAAGGGCACAAATTCATTTTCATTCTTTGAATATTGGTTGTCCCGATTCTTTTTGTCTGTTTGCTTCTCAGTTGAAGTTCCTATATCTTTTACAGCACTCATCCCCTGTTCTCGTTTTTCTTCACTCATTATACTTTCTCCTTTTGATTTGTATTAATGTTTATCTCCATCCCCAAGAGTTCTTCGAACAAAGATCGACAATGAATCATCGCCTGACGTAATTCTTCCGTACTGATTTCCTCATGTTCGCTTTTGGTTGCGATCTCTCGCATACTGCGATAGTTCGCTACTAAATCGGGATAATCCACGGAGATATCTGCCGCGCGCCGCTCAAAATCCTCGACCGGATAACCTTTCTCGTTCATTATCTCTTTGATCAGTTGATCCGCTTCATGGATGGCAGCTACCGGCTGATCAACGAATTTTGCCTGTGTAGATTGCCATTTGCCAGCAAAATTTATCTTTTGTTCTTCAGTAAGAGATCGGATGTCCAGTGACTCCACGCGCTCTAACCGCGCTTCTAGTTCATCTTCAGCCTTACTTTGATCCCCCGCTTCACTTACAGCATGGTCGTACTCAGAGCCAAATTTCTTTTGAAGGCGTTTCGTCCGCTGGCGGCGGGAAAAAAATACCCCAAGGAAGCCGCCTACTACGAACACAACGATGGCGGTAATGACAAGTATGACGATTGTGGTTGTATCCATTTCTTCTCCTTTCCAGAGCATATTCGCGATTTGTGCTGATATTTCCTTCTGCTATCAGCCTGTTCAGTACCTGGTAGTCTCACTGTGGAGTGTGGTCATATAAGTGGACCACCCGCTACCCGGTTAAAGATAATACGGTTGAGATAGTATGGGGATTAGGAAAAGCCCTAGAATTAAGGTAGGTATTTCCCTATATTTGGCAAATTTTCGGTATCTTTTCGCACTGTGCGTAAGTCCTATTGTAAAATCTCTAAGTTTGTTCGTGCAAATGCAAACGATGAAATGAAAATTTTAATAATGATAAATTGACTTGGGCTGGTGATCAATCACCAGCCCAAGCATTAACTGGTCTTCTCCAATATTCCGTTGTTATGAAGCTACAGGGAACAAGCGAATCTGACCAGGAATAGTAGAAATAGTTAAAAGTTGTTTTTTGTTAAGTCATCCGTGGACCGTGGTTCGTATAATTTTCATTCTTGCTCTTTGTGTCTGAAGCTTACATTATCTCTTGCCATCAAGAAAATTCAATAGGGGAAAATCCCATCTTTCTTGTAGGAATTATCCCTGTAGAAATTTCATTCATTTTCTTTTATAGTGAAAAGCGAGAAAGGAAAATTCCTGATGAATAATTCCTTTACTGTCCGTGATGAAGTTGAGAACGCTCTGATTAATGACGAGCGTACCCAAAATGCGACTATAGATGTGATCAGCGATCAAGGAATTGTCACGCTGCTGGGCGAGGTTGAATCAAGCGAGATCGCTCAGGCTGCTGAGGAGATAGCTAGAAGCCCTGATGGCGTGATTAAAGTAATTAACAGTCTGATTATCAAAAGTCGAAATAGATGATGTTTCAACTACAAGTTCGAGGGAACGAAGATAGAAATAGAGGATGTATACACTTATGAAACCTACAAAAGTGCTCATTACCATTGAATCTCAATTTATGGGGGATGTATTTTCCGATGTCTTAAATGATGAACCGGATATCACAGTTGTCGGTTGTGCTTCGACCATCGACAATGCAATCAAGATTATCCGGGAAAATGAAGCGGATGTAGTGCTGGTAAGCATCCATCTTCCGAGTCAGGGTGCATTAGAGCTCATTCGCACGATTAAAGAAGTTGCGCCTTCCATCAAAATATTAGCATTGGGGTTATTGGATAATGAAAATCTCGTGCTGGAGTATGTGGAAGCAGGTGCGGTTGGATATATTCTCCAAGAAAGCTCTGTCGATGAACTCATTGAAGCCGTGCGCCTGACGCAAAGAGAAGAGGCTAAAGTCTCAACCAAAGTTGCTGCAGCGCTCCTTGATCGTCTCTCCAAATTATCAATTTTTTTTACACGAGTCGAAAGTAATCTTTTGGAGAAGAAAATGCTAACGAACCGGGAGTTAGAGGTATTGGAATATATATACCAGGGTTTTACAAACCAGGAAATTGCGTCGCAATTGGTCTTGGAAGTCGGAACTGTCAAGAATCATATACACAATATTCTCAAGAAACTTAATGTCAGCAGCAGAAAGGAAGCAGCAACATACCTGGCGTATATCAGAAAATAACGATGACGAGAAGATAAGTTTATACTGAACGGTCTGATTACCAGGGGCATGGTTGAGCTAATAACTTCTCTTGTACGTAAATCATTTATCCATCGTTCGGAACAGGTGTTGGCGATGTGAGTGATTATGTGTTTCCCTCTTTAATGCGAACTACGTAATTCCTGACTGATTTTGTTAATGGGGGAAGCTTTTACCAACTAATTACCCGTAACTTTTTATTGCCAATAACGACTACATGTATGAAAGGATTACTAAATAGTGGTTAATGTGTGAAAAAAATCCACTTGCTCAGGCCCAATGATAAGACCGAGTGGTATACTCCCGTGAATGCGCAGATTTCAATTTCATCATATCGGGGGCTCGCGTATTCTATGACGAAATACGAAGAGCAATCACAATTAGAAGGCCTGAAAAACCTGGACTCACAAGTCATCGGAGCGGTATATGATCGCTATTTTCCGGATGTCTACCGGTTTGTATTTTACAAGTTGAACGACGAACAGGTGGCAGAGGACATTTCCAGTGACGTATTCGTGCGCCTGCTGGAAGCGATCGAGAAGCAGCGCGGCCCGAAGGATAACCTCAAAGGCTGGTTGCTGGCGACCGCATCCCATGCAATAGCGGATTATCTGCGCCGGATATATCGCAAACCAACGGATGCTTTGTCAGAGACGATGCCTGATGACGATGCACCAACCCTGCGTGATGAAATTGACCGGCGTGAGCAGGTGTTTACAGTCCAGGATGCGTATGCCGAGTTAACGCCCGATCAACAGAACGTGCTGGCATTGCGTTTTGGTGACGGATATTCGCTGGAAGAGACAGCAAGAGTAATGCAGAAAAATGTAAATGCCGTTAAAGCCCTCCAGTTCCGAGCGCTAGCAGCACTGCGGCGGAACATTGGGGAGGTAGCAAAATGAATGAGAAAATGTATGAAGCACTGGAAGTATGTCTGAGCGCCCTTGAAACGGGTGTGGACATCGAGACTGTGCTGAAGTTATATCCACATCTGGCTGATGAGCTACGCCCGGTGTTGGAAACTGCCGTAGAAGCGCAGTCGCTTGCAATACCCGCCGTACCGGAAGCTGCCATGAAACGCGGACGTGCCCGCGTACTGCAGCATGCGGCCGGGATGCGTGAAACGGCTCCCAAACCGCGGCGACGCTGGTCGATGTTTGCATTTCCGCGCCTGGCAACTTCACTGACAATTGCCTTGTTGTTCTTGTTGAGTGGTACGGGTCTGGTAAGCGCCTCCAGCGGGACAATACCCGGGGATAGTCTGTATCCTGTCAAACGTTCCTGGGAAGATTTGCGCCTGTTCTTTATGTTCTCTCCTGAAGGTCGTGAAGGCCTGGAGAGCGCATTCGAACAGGAACGTCTTGATGAAATTTCAGAATTGCTAACCGAAGGACGCAATGAAACTATCGCCTTTGCAGGCTTGGTGACTGCGCAAAGTAATGAGTCGTGGAAAGTATCTGGAATTACGGTGATGATCACCGCCTCCAGCCATCTACCCGCTGACTCGGTTTCTGTTGGCGCGCCGGTTATGGTGATCGGACATACCAACGCGCAGGGGTTTGTGGAAGTAGATACTTTAGATGTGCTAGGACCGGGCGCTTCGCTGCCGCCGTTCGAACCCTCCGAAGGCGGAGAACCTCAGGAGCACGGAAATGCACCTGACGTCAATGGGGACCAACAACCCGAGAAGCTAGGCGAGTTGACCCATGAATTCCAGGGCGTTGTCGAGGCAATTAACGGAAACATCTGGACAATCAACGGCCAGCGCGTGAACGTGGAATTTGCCGAAAATAGGAGCTCTGTTTCTATAGGAGTAATCGCGGAATTTGAAGGATATTATTCCATGGATAACCAGTTTATTGTTACCAAGATCGAAGTCAAATCGGGCGGACTG
>JBAVJG010000700.1:0-2412 GCA_049687655.1 Anaerolineales bacterium
CCGCCGACAAAATCACAGATTCAGGCAGGTATCCGAGCCTGGATGCGATTACGTTGGCGGTTGTGGATCGCAAATCGTTGGGTCCGATACCTGGCTGCCCGGTCCCGCAATTAAAGGCATACCGCCCCGAGTGGCTCGGGGCGGGGCCGACAGGGATACTGTCTATTCAGCGTTGTGGGCTTCGTTGCGAGGACAATCTTAATTTCAGATATAGCAAAAGTCAACACACAATTTTGTTAGCCCCAATTAATACAGACCCCCCGGAGAATTCCGGGGGGTCTGCTGCGTTGGGTAGGCCTGAGCGATCTATATCTGTTTTACAAGAAAGCAAAAGCCAAAACTTTACAGGGACGTTTTCCACAGTTGGAGAGTAAGATTATGAAACGAAAAATCGCTCTACTCAGCGTACCATCCAGCGCTGGCGCGCACTGGCCTCGAAATTCGTCGAGGACCTTGCGGGTGCCCTGGTTGGGAAGGAATTATCCACAAAATGAGGGCTGATTTTTAACGGGCAAGTTCCAGAATCAATTGTCCCCCGGCAGGCAGAGAACATTGAAGATGATCTATTTCAGCACCTTCTGACAGAGTAAAGATGACCAAAGCCGCCGTGCCATGCTTGGGCTGGATGGTTTGGGAATGGAAGCGATCCACCGGGTACGCCAGCCCGATATCCAGCGGCGCGAGGGTACCCCCATCTGCCGTCACCAGGCTGAGTTGTTCCGGCCCTACTTCGAGAGGTCCGTCGGCCAGAACTTCGAAGGTGAGCACCATCAGCACGAAGCTCCCCCC
Source organism: Anaerolineales bacterium (assembly GCA_049687655.1). Taxonomy (GTDB): domain Bacteria; phylum Chloroflexota; class Anaerolineae; order Anaerolineales; family Villigracilaceae; genus JAABUE01. The sequence goes on from JBAVJG010000700.1 coordinate 790, forward strand.
GGATGGCGGCACCTTTCCCCCGATGGAAGCGGCCAGGGCCATTTGCGTTACGCGTATGCGCAGGTCGCCCTTTTCAGCGGAGAGCGGTAGAGTGAGAGCCGCCTGTGGGGATGAGGCAGGCCAAGGGGTAATCAACTCAGCATTTCCGGGCGGGGGAAACAGGCTCCCGGGTTCAGGCGCTTTAGCCGCCGCGCCGCTGGATTGAGCCGGCGCGTTTTGCGCATCGAGCGGTTCGGAGAGTTGGACGTCATTGAGGCTCAACTCATAAGCAATCGAATCGTAAACCTGCTGATCGGTCAGCACGCGCAAAGAGGACTCCCCGCCACTGCGCACCACGTCGAAGACCACCTGGGCGGTCGGGTTGCGGCGCTGGAAGTCGTCGCCAACCAGCGGCCAGGCTCGAAATCCACTCTCGCTGGGGAGGCCTTCACCCTCCGTCCCATGGCAATTCTCAGTAGCACAACCCTGTTCATAGATCGCCTTGCCCCTGGAGAGTTGGTCAGGAACGGGTGAGGTTGGGGCGTGATTGCAGGAGGCTACCGAAAGAATTACAAAGAGGGATAATGTTGGGAGAAGAAGGCGCATAGCTTGGAGTTGCTCGCGGCTATACTTTCCTTTTTCTCTGCTTTTTATGTTCATACATGGCCGCATCAGCCTGGGCGAGCAATGCATCTACAGTATAGGTGGAAGTCAGATCAACCCGGATGATTCCCAGGCTGAAAGACAGCGAGTAGCTGCGTCCGGATTCAAGGTTATGAGTATCCACATTGCTTTGCAAGCGTTCCTTAATGGCATTGAGGCTGCCTTCCGTTGCGTCAATGGTCAAGACTGCAAACTCATCTCCCCCCATACGAGCGATGACATCTGAATCGCGAAAAGTCTGGGTCAAAATGTGAGCAAAATGAGTCAAAGCGATGTCCCCATGAGCGTGGCCGAAGGTATCATTGATTTTTTTCAAGCTGTCCATGTCGATATACAGCAAACATAGTGGATGGTTGGCGCGCCGTGAAAATTTCAAAAGCCCATTGGCCAGGATCATAAAGCCGCGCCGATTATTTAAACCGGTTAACTCATCGGTCAATGAGAGATTGCGCAGGCGTTCGTTGGTTTTCTCCAACTCCAGATTTTTTTCATAGAGCTTGTCCGCCAGTAATTGAAGATGCTCGCGCTGTAGTTCCCCCGTTTTAGGCAACTTGGCAACATCGGTCGGTTGTTTGAGTGTATCCTGTACAGCGTGCAATATTTGCTGTGGCTCGGCTGGTTTTCCAAGGACATGCTGAATGCCACTGGAAGTTGCCAGTTTGCGCACTTCCGCTTCAAGGCTGTGAACTGTTTGAAAAATGACTGGCACGCTTGCCAGGAGCGGCTCTGCGCGCAGGCGGCGCGCAAGGGTAAATCCATCCATGTTTGGCATGATAATGTCGGTGATAACCAGATCGGGAAGCTCGGTACGTGCGAGTTCCAATGCTTCAGAACCATCACCTGCTTCCAACACGCGATACCCAAAAGAGTTCAATAAGGTAGTGTATGGTTGCCGGTCGTCTGGGCGGCTATCAACAATGAGGATGGTTGTCATTATGCACTGCTTTTTGTTATGGATATGAGCATATCTGCTATATTATT
>JBAVJG010000701.1:0-1759 GCA_049687655.1 Anaerolineales bacterium
ACCTTTTGGGTCTTTTGTTGTGGCGACATAATTCCGGTACGCTGCCGTTTCTTCCAGGAGACCTTTGACCGCAACATACAATTCTTTCTGGACGTATTGATTCCCCTCACTGTTTCCTGCGGACAAGCTAATCGCATCCTCCCCCCCCAATATTGATATATGCCTCCCAGCGGCCAGCCATTCCAGGCCGATCCGTATGGTGGCTTCGCGTTGGGCGGTTGCTGCGGCCAGTTCTGAGATCGAAGTCCCTCCGCCTTTTTTGGCAATCACAAATTTTGTCATGCCCGCCAACCGTGCCAGGAATTCATCGGTCTTCTCAACTGGTGGCTCCACGGCAACCAGATAAATTTTTCGCGGTTTGGCCTGTTCCAAAATCTTTTTCATTTCTGCAGACCCCGGCGGGGCCGTATAAATTGCCAATTCATCAGCTGGCTGTAAGTTGTATCTATTTACGCCATCCACCTTCTTCTTATCCTCACCTTCAACGAAAGTCAAAATGGATAATTGGGAGAATTGCTCAACGTTTTCTCGCAGATCAACGACTTCTATATTTTTTTGTTTTACTTCAACTACTTTTTCTTCGACAACACGATAATCAATAAACTGCAGAGATACCTGTCTCTCCCCACGAAAGGTGCTGGCACGTAACGAGTAAGCAATGTCAATTTTGCTGCCTGTTTCGGGCAGATATTCATCGGTGCCGTTCCACCACAATACACCTTCTGTGTTCCCCTGCTGGTCTTCAACGTTCAAGCGCAGGTGCTCCTGCGCTTTCCCGATTTTGGCTACAGCCTTTAGCTGTACATTCCGTGAAGCGAATGTCAAAGGTGGGTTGCCTGCGCCAAAGGGAGCCAGTTGTTCGATGGTGTCGGCCAGATCCAACGTGAGTTCATCCAGCGGCATCCAGGCGTCGATTTGCAGAGTCGGTTCTTCCAGTGCTGTTTCCCCAAGCATACTTTCGATGGTTTTGCCCAGCCCCTTGCGAAATGCAGGCAGGTTTTTCTGTTCCAGCGATAGTCCCGCTGCCATCGGATGCCCGCCAAAATTCAGTAACAAATCCTTCTGCGCCGCGATGGCTTCAGTGATGTGCAAGCCTTCGATAGAGCGCGCCGAACCACGTGCCGGACCATCTTCCGGCGTATTGAACAGGATAACAGGTTTGTTATAGCGTTCCTTTAGCCTGCTGGCGACGATGCCTATCACACCGCCCGGCCAGGATGGGTGTCCCAATACGATGGCAGGTTGTTCTAATAGAGAGGGGGCTTCGCGCAGTTGCGCTTCAGCCGCGCGGTAGACCTGGCTGGTAAGCAATTTACGCTGGCTGTTCAAACCTTCTAACTGGGCGGCCAGTACCCGCGCGCGGACTGAGTCATTTGTGGTCAGCAATTCTACGGCGGGGTTGGCGTCTCCCAGTCTGCCCAGCGCGTTCAGGCGCGGGCCGATGACAAAACCGATGTAATCTTCAGTAGCCTGAGCGAGCGGCTGGTTTGCGAATTCAGCGATGATTTGCAACCCCAGGCGTTCGGAATTACGCAGAGCCTCCAAGCCCTTTTGGGCCAGAGCGCGGGTTTCGCCTTTTAGCAGGGCTACGTCGGCAATGAGGCCGAGAGCTACTAAATCGAGCAAGCTCGTAGTAGCGACTTCAGTCGCTGTTTCAGAACGACTAAAGTCGCTACTACCAAGTAGTGCTTCTGCCAGTTTGTATGCCACTCCGACTCCGGCCAGGTTTGCCAGCGGATGATCATCGGGCAACATTTTC
>JBAVJG010000702.1:0-3539 GCA_049687655.1 Anaerolineales bacterium
GAAGCGATTCGCGCAGTTCCCAATTCGCTGCGCAATGCCAGCTATGGCATTGGCGCTACCAAGTGGCAGACCGTCTGGTCGCACGTGCTGCCAAATGCCATCCCCGGCATCCTGACCGGCACGATTCTGGCCATCTCGCGCGCCATTGGTGAAACCGCGCCTTTAATTGTAGTGGGTGCTTCGACCGTTATTCTGCTCGACCCGGACGGCCCCTTCTCCAAATTTACAACTCTGCCCATCCAAATCTACCAGTGGACCACCCGTCCACAGGATGAATTTCGTTTCATCGCGGCGGCTGCGATCATAACATTGCTGATCCTTTTACTTAGCATGAACGCAACAGCTGTCTTGCTGCGTAACCGCTTTAGCCGGAGGTACTAGAACATGGTTCAACTCGATCACAACGAATCAAATTACATACTCGAAACCAAAGATCTTGACATTTTTTACGGTGACTTTAAAGCCGTTACCGATGTGGACATGCAAGTCCAGCGCAACAAGATTACAGCCATCATCGGGCCGTCCGGTTGCGGAAAGTCCACGCTATTGCGCGCGTTCAACCGTATGAACGAACTGGTGCCCGGCTCGACCATCCAGGGCAAGGTGCTTTTCAAAGGCCAAAACCTGTACTCGTCCGAGGTAGACCCGGTGGAAGTCCGTCATCGCATCGGGATGGTCTTCCAGAAACCAAACCCGTTCCCGAAGTCCATTTACGATAATATCGCCTGGGGCGCGCGCATCCATGGCTTTAAAGGCGATATGGATGAACTGGTTGTATACTCGCTCAAACAAGCTGCCCTGTGGGATGAAGTTAAAGGCAAGCTGGATCAATCTGGCCTGGCACTCTCCGGCGGACAACAACAGCGTCTGTGCATTGCGCGCGCATTGGCCGTTCAACCAGAAATTATTTTGATGGACGAACCCGCCTCAGCGTTGGACCCGATTGCCACACTCAAGATCGAAGAATTGATGCAGGAACTGAAAAAAAGCTACACCATCGTCATTGTGACACATAATATGCAACAGGCAGCCCGTGCTTCCGACTACACCGCCATGATGATGCTGACCGACGGCGAATCCCGTTCTGGAACCATGATCGAATTCGATGAGACCAACGTCATCTTCACGCGCCCGACCGACCAGCGCACTGAAGATTATGTCACTGGGCGCTTCGGATAGTATTGATATAATCAGGTAACGGTCCTGAAATCAGGTAACGGTCTTGAAATGAGGTATCCATGATACGAAAAACTTTCGAAAACGAATTGCAAGAAGTGAAGGACGAAATCTTGGTTCTCGGCAGCATGGTTGAACAGGCCATCCTCGGTACAGTGGAGGCACTCAAAAAACGCGATGTCGAAGAATCGCGAAAAATACTGGCCTCGGATAGGGATATCAATGCAAAGAGATTTGAACTTGAAAATAAACTCATGGTTCTGATCGCCACACAGCAACCCATGGCACACGACTTGCGCTTGCTGGCCTCTTCGATGGAAATCATCTCCGAACTGGAACGCATGGGCGATTATGCCAAGGGTATCGCCAACATCAATATCCGCATGGGTGATGCGCCCTTACTAAAACCCTTGATCGATGTTCCGCGTATGGCGCAGAAAGATGTGGATATGCTGCACCGCGCGTTGACAGCCTTTGTCGATGAAGACGTGGAAGCAGCCCAGGCGATCCCTATCGAAGACGATGAAGTGGATGCGCTTTACAACCAGGTTTACCGCGAACTGATGACCTTCGTGATCGCCGACCCCAAAACCATGGAACGTGCCAACTGGTTGTTGTGGGTAGCCCACAACCTGGAACGCGTCGCCGACCGCGTCACCAACATCTGCGAACGTACGATTTTTATCGTCACAGGCGAAATGAAAGAGATCAAGAACAGCGATGATGAGTTCTGGAAAAATCAAAAATCGTAGCGTACTGTTCCTGTGCACCGGTAATTCCTGCCGCTCGCAGATGGCCGAAGCGATTGTCAATGCCCGTCTGTCAGATGACTGGCGGGCGTTCTCTGCCGGAACCGTTCCATCTGAATATGTACACCCAAAAGCGATCCAGGCCCTGGAAGAGATTGGCATCACGCACGAAGGCGAATCCAAGTCCACTGACCAGTTCCGCGAGATGGACTTCGACCTGGTGGTTACCGTCTGCGACGATGCCGCAGAAAATTGCCCGGTCTGGCTCGGGAAAGGGAAACGCGTCCACCTGGGATTCCCGGACCCGGCCAAGGCCGAGGGATCTGATGAAGAAAAGCTGGCAGTTTTCCGGTCCGTGCGCGATGCGATAGCGCAGAAAGTCCCGGAACTGTTAGGACAAATGTAACCGGAACCAGAATCACGGTTGACGAATCCATCATCCATCAGTACAATGCACCCCATCATGAAACTGACCGCCACTCTGCATCATCATTTTCACCGTCCCCAGCCTGACCGGAGAGCAGGTTAGTTTCGCTTACATCAACTAACCAACCCTGTAACCCCAAGCCCCCGGTCAGTCGGGGGCTTTTCCTTTCCCCCTCTCCCTTCCAGGGAGAGGGCAGGGTGAGGGTAGAAAAGGATTTTTATGTCAGAACGCCCGCTCCGCATCTCTATCCCCTCCAAAGGCCGTCTCTCGGAAGACAGTCTGAACTTCCTGGCCGCCTGCGGACTGGAAGTGTATAAACCCAACCCGCGCCAGTACGAGGCCAGCATCCCGTCGGTACCGGAATTGACCGTCCTTTTTCAGCGCCCGACCGACATCGTCATTTCCGTCCGCAACGGCAGCGTGGACTTCGGCATCACCGGCCTGGACGTGCTGGCCGAATACCGCGGCTCAAACGGTGACATCCTGCCGCTTCACTCTGCGCTCGGGTTTGGTTCCTGCACTCTGGACGTGATCGTCCCCGACACCTGGTCTGACGTGGATCGCATGGAAGATTTATCTCGCAAACAGACCGAACTCGGACGTCCGCTGCGCGTGGCAACCAAATTTCCGAATGCGGCTGCCCCATTCTTCGAGCAAAAGGGTCTTAGCGACGTAAACTTCATCGCCGCCGAAGGCACGCTCGAGATCGCGCCCACCATCGGCTACGCCGACCTGATTACTGATCTGGTCTCCACCGGTACCACTCTGCGCGACAACCATCTCAAACGGCTCGAGGACGGTGAAATCCTGTCATCGCAGGCCTGCCTGATCGCCAACCGCGCCGTGCTCAAGAAAATACCGGATGCACTGGCCATCGCCAAAACGCTGCTGGAATACTTCTCCGCCCACTTGCGCGCCAGGGAAGCTGTTTCAGTATTTGTCAACATACGCGGCAACTCGCCTGAATCCATCGCGCGCAATATGTTCACTCAAAAGGTTATCGGCGGCCTGCAAGGTCCCACTTTCTCGTCTGTTATCACGCGTCAGGGGGAGCAATGGTACGCCGCTCACCTCGTCGTTCGCAAAGACCAGCTTGCCCAGGCCATCGCCGAACTGCGCTCCATTGGTGGCAGCGGCGTTGTCGTCGCGCCTGTGACCTATATTTTCGAAGAAGAACCCGAAGAATA
>JBAVJG010000703.1:0-2715 GCA_049687655.1 Anaerolineales bacterium
ACAGAATTTATGTTCTGATTTCAGCCAGCGTCAGCGCGACTTCATCCAGCACCGCCAGGAACTCTTCGGGCGGTTTTTTACTCAGGATGTTCCGGCGTTCCTCGCGCGTCAGGCGCTTCATCATCAGATACTGCGCCACGTACTTACGGAACAGCCGCTGCCCGTCCTCTTCCCCGTAGAATTCGATATTGCGTTTTAAGTGCTCACGCATGAACCCCCGGACTTCCTCAGACGGAACCTGGTATCGGTCGCGACCAGAGAAAATCCACGGGTTGGCCATGGCTTCACGCCCGATCATGACCGCTTCGCAGCCTGTGTAATCCTGCATCCGTTTAATGTCAGCCACCGTTCTGACGTCCCCATTCCCGATAACGGGAATCTTAACCGCTGCCTTGATCTTGGCAATCGCATCCCAATCCGCCGTGCCGCCGTAACCTTGCTCCTTCGTGCGCCCGTGCAGGGCGATCAGCGCGCCGCCTTCTCCCTCCACGATGCGAGCCACCAGCTTGTAAGTCTGGCAATCGGTCCAGCCCAGGCGCATCTTGCCCGTGACCGGGATGTCGAGCGCAGCCGTCAGTTTGCGGAGGGTGCGCGCAATCTTCAACGGCGTGCGCATCATCCCAACGCCCGCGCCACGGTTGGCGACGGATTTCGCAGGGCAGCCCATGTTCAGATCGATGGTATCAGGCTCCAATTCGCGGATGCGAAGCGCGGCCTCCAGGATCTCGTCCGGGTCATCGCCGTAGATCTGGAAGGCGACCGGTCGCTCGGATTCGTCATAGGTCAACTTCTTGAAGACCGACTTGCGCCCCTCCAGCACGTCCTCTGCGCGCACGAATTCGGTGTACGACATGGCCGATCCCTCTCGGCGGCACAGTGAACGGAAAGGCCAGTCAGACACGCCGTCCATCGGCGAGAGGATAGTCTCGCCGTAGATCGGGATACCGCCGACGTGGAAGATGGGGGATGCAAGGGTATCTGTGGATTGATTCAACACGGTTGTTATCATATTTATAAAATACTGGAGGCGATTAATTGAATCGCCTCCAGAGTATAACAAAGTTGAAAAAATTTTGTAGTAATGGCTTCTCCGGCACCGCCCATCGGGGCAGGTGCAGCCGTTGGTGCGCGACTAAAGTCGCTACTACGAATTTTCCGTTAGGCTGGCTGTTCCTTCTTCAGCATTTCCATGTAGTGCTTTCTGAACTTGGCCACCTTGGGCGCGACGACTGCCGCGCAGTAGGGCTGGTAGGGATTATTGGCGAAGTATTCCTGGTGGTAATCTTCGGCCATGTAGAACTTATCCATTTTCTCCAGCGTGGTGACGATGGGGTTATCATAGATTTTCTGCGCTTCCAAATCTTTGATGACCTCTTCGGCGATTCTCTTCTGCTCTTCATCGTGATAGAAGATGGCCGAGCGGTACTGCGTGCCTACGTCCGCGCCCTGGCGGTTGAGCGTGGTGGGATCGTGGATGCCGAAGAAGACGTTCAGCAGGTCACGGTAAGAAACGATATCGGAATCAAAAGTAATCCGCGTGACTTCCGCGTGACCGGTCCTGCCGGTGCAAACGGCCTTGTAACTCGGATTTTCCACATGCCCGCCGGCATATCCAGATTCGACGGAACCCACGCCTTTGACTTCATCGAAGACGGCTTCCAGACACCAGAAACAGCCCCCGGCTAATGTTGCGATTTGTATACTCATAAGATTGCTCCTTTCTCTCCTTCTTTGACGCATTTTGTCCTAAAATATTACCAGAGATGGATTACGAAAGTATTAAACTTTCCATTGCAAGGTTGTATAATTTTTAGGACTTACGCAGTCCGCAAAAAGGTGCCGGAAATAGGGGGTGCGAGCGCCGCTCACACCCCCTATTTCCGGTCCTCTCACATTCAACTGCGTAACTCCTGATTTTTTTGGACGTGGGCAATCTTCATCCAATTCAGCTTCACCCTGGATGTGTATATGGACAATAGCAAACCTCTACGAGGCATGACCACCTTTGTGCTGATTGCAATCGGACAGATCGTATCCGTGACCGGATCATCCCTGACCGGTTTCGCACTCGGCGCCTATGTCTACCAGGATACCCGCTCGACCACCCTGTTTGCGCTGATCTTGTTGTTCACCGTGCTGCCCTCGCTGCTGTTCGCGCCGCTTGCGGGCGCTCTGGTCGATCGCTGGGACCGCCGCAGGGTCATGATCGCTGCCGATAGCGGTGCGGCGGTCTGCACTGGTTTGCTGATGCTGTTAATCTACACTGGTTACCTGGAGATATGGCACATTTACGTCATCATGGGATTCAACTCCCTTTTCCGCGCCCTCCAGGTTCCGGCTTATACAGCCTCGGTCAGTTTGCTGGTGCCCAAGGAGCAACTCGGACGCGCGAATGGCATCATGCAGTTGGAGGCCACCTCCAGTTATTTGCTCTCACCCATTCTGGCGGGTTGGCTGCTGGACCAGGTAGGCATCCTGGGCGTGATGGCCATCGACCTGGTTACTTTCTTCTTCGCGGTCAGCATTGTCCTTGCCGTGCGTTTTCCCAGCCCGGTTGCAAAGGATACTGATATTTCCCTGCGCCCATCCCTGTGGAAGGACATGTCCATCGGCTGGCAGTTTATCTCTGCGCGCGCTGGCTTTTTGGGCTTGATGATTCTGTTTGGGTTGGGAAATTACGCCAACATGATGACTGACACGCTCATGCCGCCCATG
>JBAVJG010000704.1:0-1868 GCA_049687655.1 Anaerolineales bacterium
TCCCCGGTTAATTCGACGGCCATTTGCGCAGCGGGTAATCCAACATCTGTGACTTGCATATTATATTGTGCGCTGAAAGACGCCAGGGCAAACCAGACCGTTGCATCTGTTGGGGCAATTTCAGTCGCACGGAGATAGCTCCGCAGCGCAGTTTGCAGGTCACCACTTAAGGCGTATGCATTACCTTTGGAAATCTGCCAGGCAGGATTATCCGGATCGTAGATCGCTGCCAACCGATACTCTGCCAGAGCCCGGCTGCCATCTCCCTGACGTAACCAATACAAACCACTCAGGCTGCGGATAATTGGATTCCTGGGACCAATCGCCACTGCTTGGTCCAGCTCCGCGCGTCCATCTCGACCGAGTTGCTGCTCGGCCTCGCCCAGCCAGGCCCAGGCTTCGGCATTTTCTCCGTCTGCAGCCACCGCCTGATTGAATGCTTCTGCCGCCAAAGGCCATTCGTTCACCAGCCCCAGTCCGCGACCGATGAGCACCAGCTTGTCAGATTCTTCCGCTTCAAGAAAAGCAAGATTGAGCGATGTGCGCATGGTTTCCACTGCAGAGTCGTATTCCGGATCCAAGGACGATGCCAGCAGGAATTCTTCCAGGGCACGTTCAGGCTCAGAAATCGCAAGCAACTGACCTAAGCGATAATGTGCCCCGGCATCCGCGGCTCCTTCTGATTGAACCCATCTCTCAAGTGCAAATTTTTCAGCCTGACTGTCCCCGCGCTCATGATAGACGAAAATCAGATGAGAATAATATTTTGTGTAGGTGGGATAAATCTCTAATCCGCTCTCCCAAGCTTCTGTTGCCGCATCCATATTCCCCGTCTGAAAATAGGAAATGCCCAGCACATCCCAGCCAATATCTGACAGTGCACTATGCTGTCTCGCAATTTTTAATAGGCGAATGGAACCTTCGTAATCCTTTATCCGAAAACGAGTTATCCCCGCTTGATCCCATAAATCAGGACGCCACGGCAACAGGATGGCAGCACGCTCAAAAGCTTCGGTTGCTCGAATATTATCCAGCGCCAGATAAGCAGTCTCCGCCCGACGGAGGCTGGCGTAACCGGTCCATACCGGGGGCGTGAGGATCAGTCCGATAACGGCCAGCAGGATGAGGGCTTTGTAAAGAAACGCGCGCATGAGGCAATTATACCCACGCGGACATAAAAAAAGGGACTCCCGAAAATGGGAGTCCCTCATAAAACGAACAATGTATTACGTTTTACGCATTACGCATTACATACTATTCTCGATCCATCGCATCCATCACAGCCACGGAGGCAATCTGCACAATGTCAGCCACTTCATCGCCGGTCTGCATCACATGCACGGGCGCGCCCACACCGAGCAGGATCGGGCCAATCGCTTTGGCGTTGCCGAGGCGGGCCAGCAGCTTGTAAGCGATATTGGCCGACTCGAGCGAGGGGAAGACCAGCACGTTAGCATCCTTAACCGCGCTAAACGGATAGCGTTCGTCCACGATCTCGGGCACCACAGCTGTGTCGGCCTGCATTTCGCCGTCATAGGTGAAATCGGGGCAGCGTTCCTTGACAATTTTCACCGCCTTGGCAACCTTCTCCGAAAGCGGGTGCGGTGTGGAGCCGAAGTTCGAGAATGACAGGAAGGCCACACGCGGCTCGAGATCGATCTTCTTGGCAAAATTGGCAGCCAGGCAGGCGATCTCGGCCAGGTCTTCGGCAGTTGGTTCAATGTTAACCGTAGCATCTGTAAAGAGGTAAACGCTGTCATCTACGATCATGATATACACACCCGCAGCGCGAATTGCGCCTTCACGCGTGTGATGGATGCGCAGCGCTGGACGGATGACATCAGGATATTCATAGGTCAGACCAGACA
>JBAVJG010000705.1:0-2048 GCA_049687655.1 Anaerolineales bacterium
GCGTATTATCTTCCGAGCAATTCCAGATCACGGGCGCTGTTCCTAATCCGCCCCTTCCCACGGAACAATCACAAGTGGTCCCGACACCGACTCCTTATCTGGATATGTGGGTAAATTATTCAAACCCGGTCTTCGCCGTCTCCCTGCAACACCCCGCTGATTGGCATCCAGAGCCTGGATACGGCAGCCCCGAAACAGGCGAAATAAAATATGCGGGGATTACCGGCTTTTTCCAGATCAACGCTATGGATACGGAGAGTATTGATCTGGCCGCAGATTCGGAAGCCGGTCACAAGTTACAGCCTTATGGAGCTAATCCGACCATTGAGAGTTTGCATATCCAGGGACAGGAAGCGCGCTTGATCCTGCCTTCCAACGATCAACCTGCTGGCATGGGTTATCAAGCCGGGATGATCATCCGCTATCCCCAACCTGTGAACATATCCGGGACACCCTGCCGTTTCTTTATCCTGTGGGCCGATCAGGCACACATCCGAGCTCTTGCGGAAACCATCCGGTTTACCAATTAGGATACCATTTCAAAACAAGTAGGAGATATATCCATGTCAAATTCACAGGTTCGATTGTTATCCTCAGCCTTAGCCCTGCTTGCAGGCGCTGTGCTTGCTACTACTGGTAATATCGATGTTAATGTAAGTATTTTGATCATCTTGATTAGTTCGGCACTTTTCATCGTTGAATATTTTCGCAATCAAAAAGCGTAGGTAAAATGGGCGGATGCGAACCTGGCTGCCCGTAAAAAACATGTGTGTTGATAGATGTACAATCAGATAAGACAATACAAGCAGATTTTCTATGTGATCACTATCCTCATCCTTCTTGGGGTGCTCGGATATTTTCTTGCGGACACCAGCTGGAATACCATTATGGACACGCTTACAGCTACTGAGATTCCTTCACCCCCACCGACTCTCAGACCGACTCCAGTTTCTATCATCATCGGCCGTTTCATAAGCACCCTATGAGACTGAAACAAGATCATCAAAAAATACCCCGCTGACTTGTGCAAGTCAGCGGGGTATTTTTTGATTCTGTTAAACAGGAAATATTCTAAGGACCGCTTACAACGGCATAACCCTTGGACCGCCATTCGTTCAAGCCGCCGTTCATGCTGGTGGCATCGAACCCGGCCTGCAGCAGGATGTCGCGCCCGGTCTGGCTGCGGTTGCCGGAGCGGCAGACCACCACGATGGGCTGGTCTTTGGGCAGTTCATTCACGCGTGCGGCCAGTTCATCGAGCGGGATCAGGGTGGTGTTCGGCGCGTGGAATTCGTTCCACTCTTCGGGCGTGCGCACGTCTAACACGAAAGTGCCAGCTTCGTACATCTGGTGGGCTTCGTCCACGCTGATGGAAGCCGGTAGCGTTCCTGCATTGCTGGCTTTCTCGCCCCCCAGGGAGGCGATCAGGAAGACAGCCAACGCCACGACCAGTAGAATACCAATCTGTACGCTGGGTCGGCGCAAACTGGCCCCCAGGCTGGAGCGTGAGCTGTAGCTTCTTCGGCGTCGAGTAGATTTTCGTCTTGGCATAATATCGATCCTCTTTTCTTCAAGTGTTATTGGTCTGATATAAGAATTTCGCGAAATGACCTGAAAATAAAGGGGGTGTGCGGCCGCACACCCCCTTTATTTTCAGGTACCTTCTAGTTCAATAGTGTAATTATTGATTAGATGCTTTGAGACCAAAATAGTTGCAGGCCTATCTGAAGTTGAATTCTTCGAAGTGAATTTGCTCGTTCGACACGCCCATTTCCTGGAATTTCCTGGTAAATGCCTGTACCATCGGCAGCGGCCCACACATATAGATATCATGCTCTCGCACATCCCCACCTGCATCCTCGAGGATCTCCTCGATGGTCAGAGATCCGTCCGTAGCTGAAAAGCGAACGTGAGTCTTCAAACGCGGGTTCCCTTTGGAGGCGGCTTCCATCTCATCCAGGAACAGGGCTTCTTCGGGATGGCGAACGGTGTAATAGAGGGCCACCTCGTGATCGAGGTTGCCATCCATATCGCGGATAAATGACAGG
>JBAVJG010000706.1:0-2394 GCA_049687655.1 Anaerolineales bacterium
AGTCCCGAATTAAGAAACGTACAATTGCATAAAGATGCAATTGTACGTTTTGAGTTCGATGTGGATTGATAGATCTATTATTTATGCCAATGCATCTTGCATTTGTAAGAGCAAGCGAACAATAACGCAACAACATTAAATTTTTTAATCAGAATTGATTTTGCGACTAAATAATTTACCAAATACCCTACTTCTTGAGAAAGTTGCGGCACTAACAGTTATTCAAAACATAAACCATCAATCAAGTCTCTAAATGTTTTTTCTCGAGCACAATCAATATTTCAATCAACCCTTCCCTGATAATCCCTTTATTAATTCAACATATTTTCTTGAGACAGACCTCCAGCTGTAATCCTCGGTGAACTTTTTGGAGTTTAATATTTGTTCTGTCAAACGGTCTCTATGGTTGCTAAGATAAATTATGTTTTGTGCCAGGCTTTCAGGGTCACCAGGAGTAAAAAACTGGACCATTTTTTCATCGAAATATTGTGAGATTACGCGAGTCTTTGCGGCAATGACGGGCACATCCAGGGCAATATACTCCAACATTTTTGTGGGCAACAGATCCCCGGTGAATACATCGTTGTGATTGGGTACAACACCTGCGTCCGCTTTTTTGATCAGAGCTGGCAGTTCTTCCGTAGGAAGTGAGAACGCATTGATCTGGACGTATTGGTGCAATTCGAGTTCATCTACCATGCGAACCATCTCGGCATGGTATTCTCCTACACCTTGCAAGGTAAGGTGCAGGCCTCGAACTTCATTGGAAGCCAGTTTGACGGCTCTGATGAGTTCCGCCATACCATAATGTTGTTTGAATGTTCCATGATAGATCAACCGGAAGCCATGGTTTTCTCTCAGGCCATGCTCTTCAGATGAGTTGGAATGAAAGATGCGGTCATCGGCAACGTTCATCACAACGCTGACCTTGTCTGCGCGCGTGCCCCTTGAAATGAGTCGTTCGCGCCAGATTTCCGTCACAGTGACAACTTGGTCAGCGAACCGGCAGGAAAGCTGTTCCTGCAATATCACCAGTCGAACGAGAAAACTGTCCATGCTCCGGTTAGTCTTGGATGCAAAGAATTCGGGCATCAGGTCATGAAGATCCAGAATCAGACGCGCCCCAAACAGCTTTGGGATTAAGGCCGAAAATATCAGGAAATCCGGCAGGTTATGTGCCTGGACCGTTCCATAATTTCGGCGCGGATACAGCGCAATAAGTTTAAAAAAAACCAGTGCGAAGAAACTGATATATTCCAAAAATTGGCCGAAGAAACCGCCGACGTTCTTTCTCATGACAGGCAAGCGATAGATTTCTACGTCATTGATTGACTCGAAAGATCGTTCGTCCTCGTCACGCAGGCAAATAACATCGACCGCATAGCCAGCGTCAATCAGCGCCAGAGCCTCCCTTTCCACACGGGTCTCCCCAAGGGGGTAATAAGCATGGACGATCATACAGTGATGTTTCATTCCGGTTGTCTTACCCATTATTATGTCGTTGAATCTCTTTTCTGATTAGAATTATTGATCATATCTTCAAAAAATTGAAGGAAGTTTCTGGTGATTTCATAGGACATCTTGCTCAGTTTCATTCTTATGGGCGCATGGACGTAGATATTACGCCCATAATTCACTAACTGTCCATTGAACTTGGCCTTGAAATCACGCACTCCATAATCATCTCCAGGCTTGCCAGCTCCACCAAAGTCAAATACTCGATACCCGTTTTCAATCCCCCAATTGATGAGTTCCCAAACTTCGAACTCATTGGGGCCATAATTCCGGTATTCACGGTCAGTACCATTGTACCAACCATAGATTATATCCTTATAAAGCAGGGATGCAGAAGCTGTAACCGGTACATCCTCCACATAAACCAGAGTAAAACGGATCATCTTTTTAGGATGTAATACATCAAACGCCGCTTCGAACAACGATATATCCGCCAGCGGGATATGAGCATATTGATAAGTTTTTTTCAATAATGAGTAAAAGGTAGAAATCTCCGATATATCATGGATTTCCCTGACTTTGATAACCTCCCTTTTCATGTTTTTGCGGATGCGGCGATAGGCATCTTTCTTGAAACTTTTCAAAATCTCCCGCGGCTCTCGTTCAAGGTCAAGAAGGTAATTCAGGTGATCTTCATACACATATCCGGTTTTTTGGAGTAATTCTTGCATTTCACTTGGATCAGAAATATTCCTCAACTCTGTAAACAAAGCAGCGGCAGGAGTCTGTTGGGTATATGTTTGCAATAGAAGAGACAATGCATCTTGACCAGCCTGCCCCTCACCGGTTAGAACGCTCCCGTATGATATAGATCTGGATGCAAAATGTTTTGATAGACCACCAAATAAGCTCACCTCGACAGGTGAAAACAACGCTAAA
>JBAVJG010000707.1:0-2483 GCA_049687655.1 Anaerolineales bacterium
CGCAGCTTCTGCCCGAAGAGAAACGCTCCGCTGTGCGGGCTCTGTATGCATTTTGCCGTACGGTGGATGACATTGTGGACGAAGATACGGTGGACGAACGGGATGTCCATCTTGATTACTGGCGCGAAGTGGTCCAATCTGCTTCTTCCTCGGACGACGACCCGGTCGCCGCCGCATGGGCAGATACCCTGGCCCGTTACCATATCCCACACCACTATGCCCGGCAACTGATCGACGGCGTCAATCGCGACATTACCCAGACCCGCTACCAGACCTTCGATGACCTTGCTACATATTGTTACGGAGTGGCTTCTACGGTGGGATTGATGAGCATGTACATTGTAGGTTTTGACTCCAACGAAGCCGTCCCATATGCCATCAAGTTGGGGGTCGCCCTGCAAATGACCAACATCTTGCGCGACATAGGCGAAGACTTCTGCAACGGGCGCGTCTATCTCCCGCGCGACGAACTGGCCCTCTATGGCATCCGCGAATCGGATATGGCTGCTGGCCATGTTACGGATGCCTGGCGTCTGTTCATGAAATACCAGATTGAGCGCACCCGCCAACTCTACGAAGAAGCCTGGCCAGGGGTAAAAATGCTGGAGCGTGAAGGTCAGCTGGCGATCGGTGCAGCCGCAATTTTCTACCAGGGCATCCTGGATGCAATTGAAGCCAATGATTATGACGTGTTCAACTATCGTGCCAACCTTAGCGCCTGGGAGAAGGTCCGCCGCATCCCGGCCTTGTGGTGGAAGGTTAAGGTGCAATAACGATCATGTCCAGGACTTACGCAAAAATACGGAGGAAACCCGAAAATAGGGGGGCGTGCAACGCACGCCCCCCTATTTTTCAGTATCTTTTCGCAATGAGCGTAAGTCTGGATATAAAAAATTTGGAGTAGTTATCTCAAAATGCTTATCGATAAACAATACGCCCATCGAACACGGTCATCACAACTTTTGTGGCATGGATTTTCTCTGGAGAAATTTTAAATATATCCTGATCCAGAACGATTAAATCAGCCAGTTTTCCGGGGGTTAGACTACCTTGCACGTTTTCCTGCCCTGTTGCAATTGCCGCGCCCATCGTATATCCCCAGACAGCTTCAGGAACGGATAACTTTTGAGAGGGATACCAACCGCCTTCCGGTGTTCCGTCCCGTTGCTGGCGGGTGACAGCCGCATGTATGCCCCAGAATGGGTTGGGGGAAGCGACCGGGCAATCCGACCCGAGCGCAAGCACTGTGCCTGTGTTCAGCAGATCACGGAACGCGTAGGCCCACTCTGCCCGCGAGCCACAGGCTTTATCGATCATCTGCATATCGTCCGTAAGGTGCAGTGGTTGGAGCGAAGCGGTCAGCCCTAACGGACCGAGCCGTATCAAATCGTCAGGGTGGCTGTGTTGCACATGCTCGATGCGATGCGGAATGCGAGGTCTCGCGTGAGATTCCTGCTCGCCGGTCACTTCGGTATATACGTCCAGCAACTCACGGACGGCACGATCCCCAATGGCGTGAATTGCGGTGGAGATGCCAGCTTTATGCGCTTTCGAAATTGCCTCTGCCATCTGGCTCATGGGAGTCAGTGGCAGCCCTGTACCAGCATCTTCGAATTCTTCAAGCATCCAGGCGGTGCGTGGTCCCGTTGCGCCATCGGAGAAGAACTTCGCCGGGCCGATGCGCAGGAAATTATCTCCAAAGCCGGTTTGCAGACCTAACGTTATTGCTTCATCGAGAAGCTCACCGGGGAGCAATACCCAGGCACGCAGATCGAGTTTGTTCGCTGCCCGTAGACGTTGCCAGGCTCGCAATGCCGGGGGGCCGTCTTCCCCGCCCATGATGCGGAAATCGTGCACGCCGGTCAGCCCAAGTTGGTGGACCTTCGCCATAGCCCTGATCATTGCATCATCGGTTTGAGCCTCGGTATGCGGCGGTATGACATCGCGGACCAAATTGATGGCCAGCTCGCGTAGAATACCGGTGGGTTGGCCGGTTCCGTCGCGGTCGATGACACCCATATCCGGGTCTGGTGTGGCCTTGTTGATCCCCGCTGCTTCCAGGGCCGCTGAATTAACCCAGGCCAGATGCAAATCGGTGCGCCATAAAATGGTCGGGTTGTTGGGTGCAATTTTGTCCAGGTTGAAGCGTGTGGGCAGCTTGGGGTCAGTCCAGCGATCCTGGTTCCAGCCCTGCCCGACGATCCATGTGCCGGGTTCGGCCCGTGTGGTAGCATCTTTTACGCGACTTAGCACCTCATCGAGCGAGGTGGCATCTTCCAACATAAGACCTTGCAGCAGCAGGGCCCATTCATAAAAGTGGATATGGCTATCCGTCAGTCCTGGCAAGACACGGCGGCCTTCCAGATTCATCACTTTTGTATCGGAAGTCGCCAATGCTTGAATATCAGCATCATCGCCCACGGCCAGGATTTTGCCATCTCGCATCGCGATGGCGCTGGCCTGGGGGATTTGAGAATCTTGTG
>JBAVJG010000708.1:0-1538 GCA_049687655.1 Anaerolineales bacterium
ATGAGAGCCGCTCACGCTAACCGTTGGACGAACATTTGTTCTATTACTGACAATTTAAACATGTAGGGAAAGGGAAATGAGAAACAGCCAAGGCGATGGTTATGAAGTGGCTGACATCTTTCGCAAGCACCTGAAAGATTACAAACAGGGGC
This sequence comes from Anaerolineales bacterium, assembly GCA_049687655.1. GTDB lineage: Bacteria > Chloroflexota > Anaerolineae > Anaerolineales > Villigracilaceae > JAABUE01. Next base: position 153 of record JBAVJG010000708.1, read on the forward strand.
ATAAGTTGTCCTATGAGCAAACTCGTGTGGCTAATGCGATTATGCGTTGTCGCACTCCAGCAATGGGCGGTGTGTTGAAAAGCTGCAAGAATGGATGTGGGCATTGGGAGTTCAACTACCGGTCCTGCAAGAACCGTCATTGTCCAAAATGTGGGAGTTTTGAAAAAGCACAGTGGCTAGAGGCGCAAAAGATCTGGCTGTTGCCAATCCCCTATTTCCATGTCGTCTTTACGATCGATCATGTTTTCAATCCGCTGGTCTGGTGGAATCAAGAAGTCATGTATGCGCATCTGATCAAGACTGCTGCGCAAATACTGAAAACGTATGGGCAAAAATACCTGGGAGGTGAGATCGGCTTTACTATGGTATTGCATACATGGGGAGAGAGCATTCAACGGCACCCCCATCTGCACTTCATAGTCACTGGTGGTGCCCTGGTCGATACCGCCGATGGCTATCGCTGGCAGCCTGCTAAAAATAAATTTCTGTTTCCAGCAAAGCAATTCTCACTAGACTTTCGCCGTGCGTTTTGCGCTAGCGTACAGAAGTTGTGGCAGGATGGCTGCCTGAACGTACGAGATGGCAACCTGGATGTAGCTGGTATGTTGCGCAAAGCCAATGCGAAGAATTGGGAAGTGTTTATTCAGCCCCCACTCTACGGCCCGGAAAAGTTGATCGATTATCTCGGGCGTTACGTTTTCCGTATTGCTATTAGCAATCACCGCATTCTGGGTTTGAACAATGGCCTGGTCCGTTTCAGTTACTTTGATAACCGGGAGGACGGAAAACACAAACAGATGATCTTGCCTGCCGTTGAGTTTATCGGGCGCTTTTTATCACATGTTCTTCCCGAACGTTTTGTGCGTATTCGCCACTTTGGTCTCCATCACGGCAGTTGTCGTAGAAAGCTTCAACAGGCTCGGCGTTTGCTGGGGCTCCCAATGCAGCTACCCGTGATCTTGAAATTAAAACTCTTGGAGTGGTTGAAACAGATCCTGCAATTAGAAAGTGATCCACGGCTATGTCCGGTTTGCAAGAAGGGCATCCTTGTTCCAGGCCGCCAGTTTGGCCCTGTATCAGGATGGCGGGAACAGGTTTTACCACTGCTTGGTCTATTCGAACGCTGGAAGTTTGCTGCTCTTTGACATCTACAATAACTTCAAGCCCGTCATGACGGGGTGGGAGCATTATGCCTGGTCGTCGATATTGATTGGTTTTTGGATGTTTTCCATTTGTGCTGAAACCTTTTTGCCCCACATATCGAACGACATTGGCATCCTTTGTAATTCTTGCTTCTGGGTTTCCGGGCTATAATTAAATCGCAAACTCCAGTATAGATGGAAGTTCGTCCAACACAGCGTGGAGCGGACTCAGCACAGAACGAAT
>JBAVJG010000709.1:0-1767 GCA_049687655.1 Anaerolineales bacterium
GTAAGTCCTGTGATATACTTTTTCCACCTTACGCAGGAGAGGATACGCCCATGAAAGTCACCATTCTTCAAGAAAATCTTGCCCGTGGGCTGGGGATTGTTTCGCGCGCGGTTTCGCCGCGCAGCACCCTGCCTGTGCTTGCCAATGTCATGATCGCCAGCGATGAGGGGCGATTACGTTTATCTGCCACCAACCTGGAGATGGGGATTACGTGCTGGCTCGCCGCCCGCATCGAAGATGAGGGTTCCACGACTGTGCCAGCCCGTACTTTTGTGGACCTGATCAGTACGCTGCCCGGTGACCAGGTGGCACTGAATTTGGACGACTCCACCCAGACCCTGAACGTGCGCAGCGGTACCTCAACCAATGACATCAAAGGGATAGACGCGCAGGAATTCCCGCCCATGCCCGTGCCCGATATGGAAGGCGCGGTGAATTTGAATGTGGTGGAATTCAGGGAAATGATCCATCAGGTGGCTTTTTCAGCCTCAACGGATGAAGCCCGGCCGGTGCTGATGGGCGTGCTGGTGATCGTGGAAGGTGACCAGATCACGATGGCAGCGGCGGATGGCTTTCGCCTGTCGGTACGCAACGCGACACTCTCTGCGCCTGCACCGGAACCGGTGAATATCATTGTTCCGGCGCGCGCCTTGAATGAACTGGCGCGCATCGCCAGTGACGGCGAAGAGACCATCTCGATGGTCGTGCCAAAAGGGCGCGGACAGGTTGTCTTCCGCGTGAAAGATGCGGAACTGGTCTCACAGTTGATCGATGGAACATTCCCGGATTACCAGCAGATCATCCCGCGCTCGTACAAGTCACGCACGCTGGTCTCGACCTCGTCGCTGCTCAAGGCCTGTAAACAGGCGGAGATCTTCGCACGCGAAGGCTCGAACGTGGCGCGGCTGGACATCAAGGCTGCTACCGGTGAAATGGATCCCAGCGAGGTCGAGATTTCGGCCACGTCCGAGGAGACCGGCAAGAACGAGACCATCGTCGAAGCGACGGTGGATGGCAGCGGCGTACTGATCGCCTTCAACGTCAAGTATTTGCGAGAAGCGCTGGAGGTCATTCGAACGCCGAACGTAGCATTGGAAACCTCGGCAGCGAATGCCCCGGGTGTTATCCGGCCAGTGGGCGAAGACGGTTTCTTGCACGTGATCATGCCCATGCATTTGGGATAAATTATCAGATGATTGGATTGGGGCGGACGGGTTATCCGCCCCTTTTTGTTTTAAGGAATCGCTGGCTTCTCCCGATCTGTCAAATTGACCAATATCGCCCCGCTGGCTGCCACCAGATTTTCCGGTGAAATCAAAATCTCATGCCCCCATACGCCTGTTCCCACGCCGAGGACAGGTTCGTCCATTAAAGAGACATCCAGAAAACTGCGAAAGCCTTCTGGCTGCCACGAAAAGGGCGGAATGGAACCAACCTCGTAGCCGGTTGTCTCTTTTACCGCCTCGAAACTCGCCATCTTGATGTTGCGCGAACCGGCTGTCTGCTTGAGCAGACCGGAGACGATGTTCTGGTCCCCGCCAACCATGACAAGAATGCGCTCACCCGTGTCCAGTTCAAAGATGAGCGTCTTGAACATTTGGCGTTCGTTATAGCCCAATGCGCGCGCAACCGAAGCCGCGCCTTTTTCGATGTCGGGAGAGAAATCGGCCCGTTGGTAGGGGATATTTTTTCTATCGAGATATTCGTGAGCGGGAAGCGTGATCATGCCTTCAGCATTTTCGCAATCGTCTCGCGATGTTCTTCGAA
>JBAVJG010000710.1:0-2800 GCA_049687655.1 Anaerolineales bacterium
TGCTCCTCCCCAAAGCTTACCTTGTACTTCTGACGAACCCATCTTTCACCTCACCTTATAAAAATTCTTTCACGATTATCTTAGCTGCCATCGCGGTAGACCTGCCAGTTGCCCGACAGACCCCGCAAAGATCGCGGCGAGCGGAACTACCGCACCGGGCTCTTCAGAAATACTCACATCCACAAAAGGCATTACGTCAGGCCGGGAACAAAGGCCTTGCGTACCCGTCTGGGGCGATAGACAATATGGGGTCTCACTACGCCAAACTGGGACAGAAGTTGTCTGAACCCATCCCAATTATAACTTTTCCGCTGGCTGCGCCGGTTGAGATATTTCCATAATTGGCGTATGACCTGGTAGTAAAAGAACTCCAGGCTTCGAATGTTGCCATATACGCCAAAGTGATTGAAGTAACCCTTCAACTTGACATTCAGCAGACTGAACAACTCAGGTAAACGGCGGTGACGGTTATCCTTGAGCCATAATTTGAAACGTGTCAGCGAGTTGCCCAGACTTTTCCGAGCGGTGCGTTTGTCCACGTGGAGCTTACCAGAACGATCTTTTCCCCAGCGGAATTCATAACCCAGGAAGTCGAAGGACATTTTCCCCATCGGTCCGGATGGGCTGAATGGGATGATGCGCGTTTTCTCTGCGGAGAGTTCCAGGCTGAATTTCTTCATTCTTTCTTTCAAGGCTTCCTGGAAACGCAAAGCTTCTTCTTCCTTTTCAAACGCACAGACGAAATCGTCTGCGTATCGGATCAGACAGGCTTCGCCGCTACAGTGCGGGATGACCACCATGTGAAACCACAAATCCAGCGCAAAGTGCAGGTAGATATTGGCAAGGATGGGAGAAACGATCCCGCCTTGAGGTGTACCCGTGACCGGATGCACTACTTTGCCATCTGTTTCCAGCACTCCGGCTTTCAGCCACTTGCCAATCAACCACAGAAACGACTTGTCATCGATCCTTTCAGCCAACATCCTGAGCAACCAGTCATGGTTAATATTGTCGAAGTAGCCAGAAATGTCTGCCTCGACCACATAGTTGTACTTTCCAAATTGCAGTTTTACGGTGAGATCGTCCACAGCGTCCAGGATACCAACGCCGGGACGGTAGCCGTAACTACAGTTCAGGAAGTCTTGCTCGAAGATGGCTTCCAGAATGCGTTTGACAGCCATTTGCAGCAGTTTGTCTTGGGTGGCAGGAATGCCCAGAGGACGCAACTTGTCTTTTCCTTTCGGAATGTAACGTCGTAGGACATTCTTAGCCCGGTAGCGTTTCCGTTTCAGTTCATCCACCAGTTGATGGATATTTGCTTCGAGGTTCTGCCCATATTCAACGGCACTTACCTTGTCAACGCCATAAGCAGCGTTTTTGCGGATGTAGCGCCAACTATCCTTGAGCATATCCTCATTGAGCAGCCATTATACGAACCTGCTTCGCTTAAGTACCTTTCTATAACAAAACCGATTGGCAACCCTCTAAAACCGAACACCTTGTAATCATTATATAATTTGCAAGTGGAAAATGCAATAGCCAACAACGGACTTGGTTGACAACTCCAATATATCAGCAAATAATTTACAAATGATACTTTTAGCTAATCTTTTCCTTCTACAATCCTGATCTCTCCCTCTGTTATCATCCCCGATCCACTATTTCAATCTCTTCAGGGGACAATCCAAATATCATCCCCGAAAGGGGACAACTCATACACTAACGCATTGATCTAACAGTCCGTGGACGCGATCTCGCGTGCGAGCTTCTCCTTTTTGCCAGACCTGACAGGTTTTACCACTGGCTTCCCATGCCTTCTCGATGGATATATCAAGTTGTCTTGCTCAACTATGCTACCTTCAGAAACCTGTCAGGTCTCTACCCTTCCACAATCCTGATCTCTTCCTCAGTCATCCCATAAAGCTCATACACCAGACGATCAATCGCCGCATCCGTTGACTCGCTTTGCCATACCAGCCTCTCTTTCTCCTGCGCTGTTTTTGCGGCTCTTATTGACTTTCACAAAAGTTAGTAAAGGATTGTCACTCTCCCAGTGGATTACTTGTCTAAACTTGAAGCCGAGACAATTAGACAAGCGACGGTCAAAAACAATGTAATTGGACCAAAGATGAGTTTCTCCCCATTGCTAGACGAAGCAATGTTTCCTAGTGTGTTAAAAGCCATAAACACGGTAATGATCCAGGAAATCACCTTAATACCCAAAGGAATTGGCATTTCGACAACAAGCCCAGCTCGATAGCGAATAACATAAATAAATGCACCCAATAGAATGGCAGCTACAAGGCTGGCGATTCTCAAGGAAGTCGTAAATTGTGATTGTCGGCCTCCCCAGGCCATTGAAATCGGCAAGATATCGGCTGCAAGCAGGATTTGTAAAACAATAACCACTGCAAATAAGATTGTTGCAATGTTTGCTGCCATTCGGACGAATTTAGCGTTTGATAATACGGACATTTGATACTCTCCCTTCAACGATTTTTACTTGTTCCTTGGTCAACCCATATATTATCCCCGAAGGGAACAACGCATAGACTAGACGATCAATCGGTGGGCAATGTTATTCATTTCTGTGCTAGTTTTTTATCAAACCCCTTGATGCCTCTCCACAAAAGCCAGAAGATAAGCAACACTTCCCCAATAAATGTAAACATCGCTATTGTTACATTGTAATTGGGTGAAAGTAATTTGCCTATATTATCGATTAGATAGCCTAAACCTGCAACAATCACCAAGATACCTAATATTTTGGGAATGTAGCCAGATTTGAAAACCAAATAAC
>JBAVJG010000711.1:0-2063 GCA_049687655.1 Anaerolineales bacterium
TCAGGATCGCATCCTGGACTTCCAGCTGTACAGGCTACATAACCGCCTGCTGCAGGCATTACGTCAGAACTGTGAGACCAAATCGCATAGGTACCTTGCGGGCCTCCACCGCCTTCTTCGCCACCTCCGGCGTGTACAAGTACAAGATGATCTACTACGCCGTCATTATCGGTGTCAAACTCATCCCAGTTGAAGCCGGGCTGGTCTACATTGAGAGCATCGACAGCATCAACTACAGATTGCTGTACTCCGAGTGGATTATCCGGGTGCCCTACCATGCTGGCATTTCCGGCCTCACAGCTATCAGCCCCGTACCAGGCTTCAGAATGAGGCAATTCGAGCCAGTCAATCACTTCACCGCTCAAGTCGTACTTACCACCGGAGTTCTCCAGATAGTAGTTGCGCATTGTAAAGCCTGAAATGTCAAAGCCAGGCAGACCATCAGGTCCGGTAAGATCGGGACGTACCCGGTCGGTAATTCCTACTTCCGAGAACATCATATTTTCATAATGTGCCACATTGAAATCCGGCACCCAAAATGTGTTGTTATCCCGACCACTTCCTACAGTAGCAGGGTCAGGCAAGGTACCATGCAAAGGACCGTTGAAGGTTACAGTTTCAACAACGCAAATCTCCTCATTGTTAATATCAAGTTGCCGCTCCCAATCAACGAACTCATCATTCGCCTCAGGGTTGAATTCAACAAGCAGAGTAAGCAGTTTTGCATACTCCACTCCGCTCTTTTCGGCGGCTGGGTTCTTGTTCTTTTGGATAGCACGGGATTCAGCTGCAGCTAATGCCTTGGCCGCCCGCGGGTTTGGCCCTAGGTGGTGCTTCTGGGTCCAGACCTGGGCGTGTGACGGTGGTGTGGAAGCCACGCCACTCGATCGATCTACCTCAACCAGCTTTTCTGGTCCAAACTCCTCGGTATCAACGCGAGGTGGTACCAGGCTCATCCATTGGCCATGTGCCGCCATATCAGTTGCTGGTATCTTGGCAGAAGGTTGCTGAGCAGGTGCGGCTACTCCAGGCAACAATGCTAAAAGTAGCGCCAAGATTACCAAAACAGCAAATAACTTTTTATTCATTATTATTCTCTCCTCTAGAAAGATTTTTTAGTGCGGTTATGATTTATTTTACAAATAGAAGATATCTTTGAATTTCATCACCTCCTCTCAACTAAAAAATTACACGCGCACATGGTATACAAGATACCCGTGCGCGTGAACGCTACCGGTAAAGGAAAAGGAATAGGTAAACCAAAGCCAGAGTTTATGCATTATGGATGTTGAATAGAAATACTCGCTGGTCTGCATTCATTCTTCCGTAAACAAAGACACTAGCCGTCTCACAACGTGTTTTCCTCCAGCGAAACAGAAAAATCTTACAAATACGGTAAAGATACTCCCATGACGTATTCGCGGCTTAAAGGTTACTTAAGTACTATTATAAAGAGAAAACACCCATCTGCTTTCTTTCTCCCGCAGACCCATGCCATTGCGCCCCCGCTTCATGGAGGGTTCGCTTTTTCAGATTTTGTTGACCATAATACTATAATTCAAGTTATTCCAAATTTCAAGTGTTTTTGTCTTAAGGTTTTCTTAATGGTACTTTTTTCCCAGTAAGTTTTGGGAGAAGATTGCAAAAATAGAATAAATATTCTATAATAATGACAATATTTATCCGATATACACAAAGGAGAATAGTATGAGCGTCCTCGACCAGGCTGTCCAGACCCAGCTTGACAATATCCAGAAAAAAACCGGCAAATCACTTGAGGAGCTGGCAGCCTTTGTCAGAGCCAGCGGCCTGACCAAACACGGTCAGATCCGTGACATGCTCAAGCGCGAACTGGGCCTCGGTCATGGCGATGCCAACACCCTCACCCATGTTGTACTTCAGTCAGATGGCGCCAGCGCCGCAGCAGGTAAAAGCGAAGTTGAGGTGCTGGATGAGATTTACTCCGGCAAGAAAGCCGACCTGCGCCCCATCCATGACGCGTTGATGGCTGAAATCGATAAGTTCGGGAAGTTCGAAATTGCTCCCAAGAAAGGTTACGTCAG
>JBAVJG010000712.1:0-11201 GCA_049687655.1 Anaerolineales bacterium
AGTTATTATTGATTTATGTAATTCCCTTTTGTATAGGGTACTTAATCAGCCAATTTCATACTGTCCGTGTACCGGAAGCCTGGTACACGGCTGTTAAAACCAACAGCATAAAAGCGACCTCGTTCGAGGTCGCTCACAGAAACAGCAACGGGCTCCTCCGCAGAGGAACCCGTGATCGTGCTCTAGAGGCGTCGACGGGACTCGAACCCGTGATTAGGGTTTTGCAGACCCTTGCCTTACCAACTTGGCCACGACGCCCTGCATTAATGAAACAGAGCGGGCGATGGGATTCGAACCCACGACCTTCTCCTTGGCAAGGAGACGTTCTACCACTGAACTACACCCGCGTCAGACGGCCGCTTGCTTTGGCCGAGAGTGCCGAGAGTCAGAATCGAACTGACGACACCGCGATTTTCAGTCGCGTGCTCTACCAACTGAGCTATCTCGGCCAGTTATTCGGTTGTTAAGCGTCCCGGATTTTACTAGTAGACGGTTGGATTGTCAAGCAAGCATTCACATTATACTCGGAAACACGCCTCGTCCCTTGACCTGAGCCTGCTTACGCACTACAATCCTCGCCTACACTGAAAGGAATTTGGTATTTCATTCTAAGGTGCGATATTGGCGTTGCAATATCTTTAATGAAGTACAAATGAGCGACAAAGAATTGCCGATACAGTGAGCGAACTTCTTTGTTCCTAGCAAATGCTCCCCCAGAGTGACATAAACAACTATTATGTTTGAATCATTAACCGAACGACTCAACCAAGTCTTTGACCAACTCCGCCGCCGCGGGAAACTCTCCGAAGCGGATGTGGATGCTGCCATGCGCGAAGTCCGCCTGGCGTTACTTGAAGCGGACGTTCATTACAGCGTGGTCAAGGACTTCGTTGCCAGAGTGCGCGAACGCGCTGTGGGTGCGGAAGTCTCTAAGGCGCTCAATCCAGGTCAGCAGGTCATCAAGATCGTCAACGACGAATTGATCGGTACGCTGGGCGAACCTGAGCCGCTCAACCTTTCGGGCCCCAGGCCGCGTGTGCTCATGCTGGTCGGATTACAGGGCTCTGGTAAAACCACTGCTGCTGGCAAGCTGGCGCGCCTGCTGCGTTCCAAAGGCGAGCGTGTTATGCTGGTGGCTGGTGACCCTTATCGTCCGGCGGCCATCCAACAATTGCAGCAATTAGGCGAGCGTCTGGACGTTCCGGTGGAAGCGGCAGCGGATATAAAACCGCCTGATCTGGCAGCGCGCGCTTTCGACAAGGCCCAGAAGGGCGGATTTAGTGTCATGATCGTGGACACAGCCGGTCGGTCCCAGCTTGATGCGGAATTGATGGATGAGCTAAAAGCCATCCGGGCGAAGGTTGATCCGGCAGAAATACTGCTGGTTGTCGACGCGATGATCGGTCAGGAGGCGCTTAATGTCGCACAAGGTTTCCGCGATTCGATCACGCTGACCGGCCTGATTATGTCCAAAATGGATGGCGATGCTCGTGGCGGTGCAGCTATTTCCATCCGCTCGGTAACCGGCATTCCTATTAAATTCCTGGGGACAGGCGAAAAACTGGATGCGCTCGAATCCTATGATCCGGGGCGGCTCTCATCACGTATTCTGGGTATGGGCGATGTGATCGGTTTGATCGAAAAAGCTGAAGCTGCCTTCGATGCCCAGTCCGCGCAACAGCAGGCCGAGCGCCTTATGAAGGGACAATTCACCTTTGAAGACTGGCTCGAGCAGATGAAACAGATGAAGAAGATGGGGCCGCTCGGCCAGATGATGGACATGCTGCCGGGGCAACTTGGGCAGGCAGCTCGCCAGGCTGATCCGAATGAGGTTGAGTCTCAATTGAAGCGCAGCGAAGCTATCATCAGTTCGATGACTGTCAAAGAACGCCGCCACCCGGATATTTTGAACGCCTCCCGCCGCCGGCGCATTGCAGCTGGCTCTGGCGTAGAAGTGCAGGATGTCAATCGCCTGGTCAAACAGTTCCGTGAATTGCAAAAAGTTATGAAGCGGATCAAGAAAACAGGTGGGCGTGATTTGAGCCGCTTGTTTGGGTAACCTTGGTTTGCTCTCTTCCGATTTTATTTCTCTGGTAAAATAGTGCCCTGCGGGACACAGGCTTGTGAGCGCGTCCTTTCACGCACCCCCCTCTCTCCCTCGCTCGACCCCGCGCCTATGATTTGAGTTACGCAGTTGAATGGGAGAGCTCACCCCTCTATTTTTCGGGATCTTTCCGCGAACTGCGTAAGTCTAAAATTAACAACTACATTTGAAGGAGAAAGTTTTCAATGGTTCGTATTCGATTTCGACGCGTAGGTCTGAAGGGACAACCTTCATACCGCATCGTAGCCGCGGACAAAGAAAGCCCGCGTGATGGACGCTTTCTTGAAATTCTTGGTTTCTATAATCCCCGCACTGAGCCAGCGACTGTGAAGGTGAAGGAAGACCGTGTTTTCCACTGGATGAAGAACGGCGCCAGGCCGACCGAGTCAGTGGAGCAGGTTTTCAAGACCTCAGGCACGATGGATCGCTGGGAACGCTTCAAAAAAGGTGAAGATATGGAAACCCTGATGAAGGAAGCTGAAGAAGCAGAAGCCAGCCGCAATACAACGGTCAAGACTCGCCCCGACTAGTCAACCAGAAGGCGCAGTGTCTACGGCGGAACGTACCGACTCTGTGCCAGTATTTTGAATGGAGATGCCATGAAGGCACTCATTGAGTTTATCGCCAAATCCCTTGTTGAACATCCCGACCAGGTGGAAGTGCGCGAAGTCCAAAGCGGAAATCGTGTTCGTCTGGAACTGAACGTGGCCAAAGATGATATGGGCCGCGTGATCGGTAAAAACGGGCGCGTTGCTAACTCCATCCGTACCTTGTTGCGGGTGGCTGCCGAGCGTGATGGTAAACAGGCTACGCTCGATGTGATGGAACCCTGATGACTCCGAAGGGAAGAATGGCTACGGCTGGAACAGGCTCGCCGCCCGTTGGCGAGCCTGAATATTTAGTGGTCGGGTTTTTACGTCGTCCGCACGGTATCAAGGGCGAAATGCTGATGGACGTCCATACCGACTTCCCGGAGCGCCTGAAGACGGGTATGACTCTTTTTGTAGGTGATCAGTATCAGCCAATGGTGATTGCCAGCCGTCGCCCGCACGCTTCTGGGATGTTGGTGCGTTTTAGAGGTATAAAAACGCCCGAAGAAGCAGGATTGTATCGCAATACCTGGGTCTACGTTCCAACCGCAAACCGTCCCACTTTACCCGAAGGCGAATACTATCATCACCAGTTGATTGGCTTGAACGTGGTCACTGATGAAGGCCGTGACCTGGGCGTAATAGCAGACATCATCGAGACGGGCGCAAATGATGTCTACGTTGTGCGCGATGCGGATGGCAATGAGGTACTCCTGCCTGCTATCCCTCCGGTCATTCTGGACATCAGGCTTGCTGACCGTCAAATGCGCGTTCACCTGTTGGACGGTTTGATCTAAGGTTCCTTCTGGGGGTTCTGGCATTATGGATGATAAACGCTATTGGATCGGTTTCACTTATGTAAAGGGGATCGGCGCGGTGCGCTTCCAACGCTTGTTGGACCGCTTCGGCGATGCTGAGTCTGCCTGGGGAGCTGCTCCGACTGAGTTAGCAGAAGCAGGCCTGAGCTTGAAACTGATCGAACGTCTGGTCGCAATCCGTGAGAAAGTGGACTTGTCTCGCATATGGAATCAGATCCAGTCTAAAGAAATCCAGGTCCTGACCTGGCTGGACGAAGCCTATCCCCAACGCCTGAAAGAAATTGAACAACCGCCGCCTGTATTGTATCTGCGGGGTGAGTTGTCCACTGAAGATGACTGGGCGGTTGCTATTGTAGGTTCACGCAAGGTGACGCCTTATGGACGCCAGGTGACCGAGCAAATCGCATCGTTTCTGGCCGCTAATGGCATAACAGTGGTTAGCGGCCTGGCACGAGGCGTGGATGCGATTGCGCACAAGGCGGCGCTTAATGCAGGCGGACGCACATTTGCCGTCCTGGGGTCGGGCGTCGACCGGATCTATCCCCCTGAAAATCGTGCATTAGCGGAACAGATATTTGAACAGGGCGCAGTGTTGAGCGATTACGCGCCTGGCACACCGCCGGAGGCCTCCAATTTCCCGCCGCGCAACCGCATCATCTCTGGACTATCAATGGCAGTGGTTGTGGTCGAAGCGGGTGAAACCAGTGGCGCACTCATTACAGCGGATTTTGCCGCTGAGCAGGGACGGGAGATTTTTGCCGTCCCTGGCAATATCCTGGCGCCGCAGAGCAAGGGCACGAACAAGTTAATTCAGAAGGGCGCGCTGCCACTTTTAAGCGCCAATGATATTATGCAAACCCTCAACCTGACCCGTGTCGGCCAACACAAGGCTGCGCGCAAAGCTCTGCCTGCTGACGAAGTGGAGGCAAAGTTGCTGAACGCGATGAGCGATGAGCCACAGCATGTGGACGAGATCCGAAACCAAACCGGTTTGCCGGTGGAAAAGGTTTCCGCTACGCTTGTAATGATGGAACTTAAGGGTATGGTACGTCAGGTGGGGAATATGCAATACGTTGCGGTGCGTGAGGTACAATCTGGCTATTCGGTGAACAATGAGTGATATTGATCACACTTATGCAGTCATTATGGCGGGTGGTGGTGGCACACGATTATGGCCCGTTTCGCGCAAGGAACGTCCCAAACAGTTATTACCTCTGCTCGACGATAAGACCCTTTTTCAGAGCACGGTAACACGCTTGGAGAATTTTTTTCCATCTGAGCGAATTTTAGTTGTGACCGTTACCGAGCAGGCGAGTGAAATGCAGAAGCAGGCTCCGGAGATTCCGCGAGAGAATTATCTGATAGAACCTGCTCCTCGAGGCACAGCATCCGTTGTAGGGTTGGCCGCTGCGGTCCTCAAGCTGCGTGATCCTGACGCGATGATGGCAGTGTTGCCTTCTGATCATTTTATCCGCAACCGCGATTTATTTCATTACCTGTTGCGCGCAGCATTCGATGTCGCAAGGGATGGATATTTGGTGACCCTCGGCATCACGCCGACTTATTCTTCCACGGCGTATGGCTATATCCAGCAAGGGCAGGCGTTAGACGGTAAGTTTAAATATCCTGTCTATGAGGTTGAACGGTTTATAGAGAAGCCGGATGAAAAGACAGCCCAACAATTGCTGCGCGAAGGCAACCATTCCTGGAACAGCGGCATGTTTATCTGGTGCGTTGATGATATCCTGACTGAGATCGAAAAACAGATGCCTCAGCTCAGTAATGCGGTTTTAAAAATTTCTGAAGCTTGGGATACACCTCAGCGGGATGAAATGCTTGATATGCTTTGGTATGATTTGAAGGTTGAAACGGTTGATTTCGGCATAATGGAAAACGCGGAGATGGTTGCCGTGCTGCCAGCTGGCGGTTTGGGCTGGAGCGATGTCGGTTCCTGGAATTCTCTATTAGAGGTTCTTCTACCTGACATGAATGGGAATATCGCTCAAAATGCACAACACCTTGCAATTGATTCACACAACTCACTCGTCTATAGTAATGATAATCAGCGTCTTGTTGTCACAATAGGAGTGGATGACATGGTGTTGGTTGACACAGGAGATGTTTTGCTGGTATGTAAATCTGATCAAGCACAAAAAGTGCGTGATGTTGTTGAACATTTGAGAAAGCACCGTCAGGAGAAATATTTGTAATTTATCTGTCCGGCGGATGGATTTATTGGAGAGTTTATGGAAGCCTACTGCATGAAGTGTAAGACAAAACGAGAGATACAAAATCCGGAAGCGACATTTAATGCTAAAGCTTCACCTGTGACTACCGGTACCTGCGGTGTTTGTGGGACGAAGCTATATCGTATGGGCAGGACACCTGCGCATGAAGGATTGATTCCGCCAAAACCGAAACCAACAAAACCGAAGAACAAGCGTAAAGGTAAATTGGTGATTGTCGAATCGCCGGCTAAGGCCCGAACTGTTGGTCGTTTTTTGGGGAAGGGGTATACCGTCAAAGCCTCGGTGGGTCACGTGCGTGATCTGTTGCGTTCGCAATTGTCGGTGGATGTGGAAAATCATTTCACGCCAAAGTATCGTGTCCCTAATGAGAAGAGGGAAGTTGTAAAGGATCTTAAAAAGTTAGCCAAAAAGGCCAAAGAGGTTTATCTGGCTACCGATCCGGACCGTGAGGGTGAAGCAATAGCCTGGCACCTGATGGAAGCAGCTGAAATTGAACCGGAGTTAGCAAAGCGCGTTGTTTTTCACGAGATCACAGAGCCGGCCATTAATGAGGCTTTTTCTCATCCGCGTGAAATAAACAACGATCTGGTCGATGCGCAGCAAGCGCGACGCATTTTGGATCGTCTCGTCGGGTACAGCATCAGTCCTATTCTGTGGGAGAAGGTGCGCAGCCGCCTTTCGGCTGGACGTGTCCAATCCGTGGCTCTCAGGCTGATCGTCGAGAGAGAGCGCGAGATCGAAGATTTTGACCCGGTTGAATATTGGTCGATCGGTGCTGAACTGAAGCCGGAGGGGTTGAAGTCCACCTTCATCACAAAGCTGGCAAAGATCGATGGAGATGACCCCAGACTGCCTAGCGAGGAAGCGGTCAAACCTATCCTGATCGATATGGAAACTGGAACTTACATCATTACCAAAGTAAAACGCGGCGAACGCAAGCGAAATCCTGCGGCCCCATTTATCACATCGACTTTACAACAAGACGCTTCCCGGAAGTTGGGATTCACAGCAAAACGGACAATGGGTTTAGCACAGGGATTGTATGAAGGTCAGGATGTAGGCGAAGGTGGCACAACCGGCTTGATCACTTATATGCGTTCCGATTCACCCAACGTATCGGGGTTGGCCCAAAAAGAAGCACGCGCCTATGTGGTGAGTAAGTACGGCGCTGATTTCCTGCCTCCGAAACCGCCACGCTACAAGACCAAATCAAAAGGCGCACAGGAAGCGCATGAAGCCATCCGCCCAACTTCTGTGATGCGCGATCCGAAAAAAGTCAAGCCATATCTTGAGCCAGCTATGTTCAAGCTGTACCGTTTGATTTGGCAACGCTTCGTTGCCTCACAGATGGAAGCAGCGGTTTACGACACTCTGCAGGTTGAGGTGACGGGCACAACCAGCGCACACGAGTATCTGCTGCGCGCTTCCGGTTCAGCGGTCAAATTCCCCGGTTTTCTCGTTGTCTATGAAGAAACGCTGAGCGAAGTGGCCAAACGAAGTGAGGAAGAAAATATCAAGATTCCGGCGGGCGTGGCTGAAGCTCAAAAGCAGGAATTGATCCGCCTGATTCCCGAACAGCATTTCACCCAGCCACCACCGCGCTACTCAGAAGCTTCACTGGTACAGGCCCTCGAAGAAAACGGGATTGGACGTCCATCCACCTATGCGCCGACGCTTTCTACGATTCAGGCACGCGGATATGTCTATCGTGAGGAAAAACGTCTGGTGCCTACTGAGACAGGCGTACTGGTCAATGATCTCATGATTCAGTACTTCCCTGAAATCGTGGACTATAATTTCACTGCTCGAATGGAAGAAGATCTGGACAAAATTGCTGCCGGTGACGCTGAATGGGTCAAGGTCATGGACGAATTCTACGGCCCATTTTCGAAGAAAGTTGAAAAAGCGCAAGAAGATATGCCGGTTGTCAAATCCGGACCGGAACCCATCGGGCGTGAATGCCCCAAATGTGGTAGGGATTTGGTCATTCGCTACGGGCGCTATGGCAAATTCATCTCATGTAGTGGTTTTCCAGATTGTCGTCACACTGAGCCTTGGTTGGAGAAGATCGGCGTGGTATGTCCGCAGGATGGTGGCGATCTTGTTGAGCGAAAAACACGCAAAGGTCGCACTTTCTTTGGTTGCAACAACTATCCGGAATGTGATTTCACTTCATGGAAACGACCAGTTGAACAACCCTGTCCAAACTGCCAGGGATTGCTGGTATTCGCAAATAAACGCGAAGTACAGTGTATTAAGTGTGAAGAAACTTTCCTTCAGGATAACGTAATCCCTGAATCTGCCAGGTAGGAGAGAACGCTCAAGGATAAGCGAGATTGATAAGTCTTTTTACCAAAAACGAATCATTCCTTTGGGCGATGCGTTTTGGAGTTTGTTAGTATATAATATGGAAAGATTTGTTCTATACGAGACATGAAGGGATTTGGTATGGCCGCATTACTCCAAGTACTCGAAGTTTATATCAAAAAGCCAGCAGTAGCTGCCGCCCTTGGCGCGATCGTTGGTCTGATCATTGGCCTGACAATCGGCTGGGGAATCTGGCCAGTGCAATGGACGGATGCCACGCCCGAGGTCCTGCGAGCAGACTTGCAGGCGGACTATATGCGCATGGCAATTGATTCGTTCCGTGTGAATGGCAATCAACCTCTGGCTGTTCAGCGTTGGGATGATCTTGGTGCAGCTGCACCCGAAGCATTTACCACGGTGGTGCAAGATCCACAGGGACTGGATCCTGTGTCTATTGCAAATTATCAACAGGTGATTACAACAGCCAGAGGCTCGATCGAAGCCGGTACGCCGCCTCCTGCAGATGAACAGGGTCCCTCAACAAGTGCGATAGTGATCAGTGTGGCTGGCATTCTGATATTGGCAGTGGTTGTCTTTGGCGCATTTTATCTGATACGCAATGTGTTCAGGGTGAAACCACGCGGTGAGGCCTCGGCGGCAATGCAAGCCGCAGATGTAAATCGCCAGACAGAGAAGACGGACTTTCAATCTCTCGGGTTGGCTCCCCCGGTAACGCAGACGATGACCACTTACGTCATGGGTGATGACCTATACGATGAATCCTTCAGTATCGACACCCAGGGCGGTGACTTCCTGGGCGAGTATGGCGTGGGAGTTTCTGAAACGATTGGGGTTGGCGATCCCAAAAAGGTAACGGCGTTGGAAGTCTGGCTTTTTGACAAGAATGACATCAAAACGGCGACCAAAGTATTGATGAGCGCACATGCCTTCGATGATCCGGAATTGCGTTCCCGGCTTGAGGCCAAAGGTGAATTGGTCATGCTGGAGCCGCAAGGACAGATCATTCTTGAAACCGCCACGCTTCAGTTACTTGTAACGGTCAACGATCTGGAATACGGAATCGGTGCCTTACCACCTGATAGTTACTTTGAACGGGTGACACTGGAACTGGCTATCTGGCCAAAAGAAGGATAAATTCCGCATTACACCCGAGATACTTGATAGATGATAAAAGGCTGGGCATCAACCCAGCCTTTTCTTTTCCGCGCTTCTTTCTCGGACTTTATGCTATCTTCAAAATCTTGAGCTTGATCACGCCCCCCGGCGTCTCCGCTTCGACCGTATCTCCGACTTTGTGACCCACCAATGCCTGACCGATAGGAGACTCATGTGAAATCATCCCCTTGGATGGATCTGCTTCTGTCGATCCAACCAGGTGATAGGTCTCCTTTGGAAAATCTTCTTCTTGAATAGTGACGTGTGAACCAATTGCGACCACATCTTTACTGCCATTGGCTTCGATGATAACAGCATTTCCTAGGAGATATTCCAACTCTTGGATACGACCTTCGAGGAAACCTTGATCTTCCTTTGCTTTGTGGTAGTCTGCGTTCTCAGAAAGATCACCCATCTGAATGGCTGATCGCAGGCGTGCGGCCAACTCTTCGCGTTTGGGGCCTGTCAATTCTTCGAGTTCTGCTTTCAAACGGGCAGCACCTTCAGTGGTCAGGTAGGTTGATTCTGGCATGATTGTTTCCTTTTCTTGCTCTGTTCTTGATTGCTTTTCGCTATCATGATAAAGACCCGGCTATCCTTCACCGGGTCTTTTGCGAAGTTGGGTAGAATGTCCCGGTTATGGTTTCTCAAGAGGGTCGAAGAGTTTTTGATGTTCTTCGATGGCATAACGATCCGTCATACCTGCAATGTAATCACAGATCGTGCGTTCGAGACCGCGCTGATCGATGAAGGCCTGGAACTGCCTTGGCAGGGTTGACGGCTCATCCTGATAAGCATTGAATATTTCTTCCACAATTCGTTCGGCTTTGACTTGCATTCGCACAACTCTGTAATGGCGGTACATTCTATTATACAGAAAATCCTTCAATTCGCGGTTACGTCGATTCATTTCTTCACTGAAGCCAATAACATTATAGGATAGCTTTTGAAGTTCCAGAGGCGACTGGGCACTGCTCTCTTTCAAACGTGAATTTGTCGTCGTGACCATGTCTGTGACCTCCATACCAATCAGTTGGCGAATCAATTTATGACGGGCAACCTCCTCAATATCAGGACCGCGCCATTTGATTTGATCTGTCAGGATCTCCCACAGAGAAAGGCCTTCCAGCATACGAGGTGTCAACATACCGGAGCGCAGGCCATCATCCAGGTCATGAGCGGTGTAGGCCAATTCGTCGGCAACGTTGGCGATCTGGGTTTCCAGGTTACCGCGCAGGTCGGGGTTGTAGTCCGAGGCGTCTGAAATGTCATATTCGGATTCGTGCTTGACCATGCCTTCACGCACTTCCCAAGTCAGATTGAGACCGGGAAATTCGGGGTAACGCTGCTCCAACTCCGTGACGATGCGCAGGGACTGTTTGTTGTGGTCGAAGCCGCCGTGCTCCTTCATGAGACGTGCCAGGACAGCTTCTCCGGCATGGCCGAAGGATGAGTGTCCCAGGTCGTGTGCCAGGCAGATGGCTTCGATCAGATCCTCGTTGCCACCTAAGGCGCGCGCAATGGTGCGACCGATCTGGGCGACCTCGAGCGTGTGAGTGAGACGAGTGCGGTAATAGTCGCCTTCATAAGTAATAAAGACCTGCGTCTTGTGCTCCAGGCGGCGGAAGGCGGTAGTGTGGATGATGCGGTCTCGGTCACGCTGGAAGGAGGTACGGTAATCGGGCTCATTGTCCAGGTAGGCGCGGCCTTTGCTGTCCTTACTGCGCATGCCGTAAGGAGCCAGGCTTTTATCCTCGATTTCTTCCAGTTTTTGGCGGGTGAAAAACATAGTTTCCTTTAGAAGAATATGTTATTGCGAGAAGTGGAGCGACGAAGCAATCTCCTGTTCTACAGGTATTGCATCGCTCCTTTCATTCGTTCGCAATGAAAATGGAATATGGGGCGAGAGGGGGTCGAACCCTCATGGTGTCACCACCGACGGATTTTAAGTCCGTTG
>JBAVJG010000713.1:0-5676 GCA_049687655.1 Anaerolineales bacterium
TCTAGACCAACCCGCTGCAAGCGGACAAACCCTTAGCACTGGGTTCCTGGTCGCTATTGCAGGGTTGGTCTTGCTGGCCGTGTGGCTATATCGCAACAAGTGATAACTCCTCCTCACCGCAACCCTACCGGAGAGGCGATAGCACAACCAATGCCGCTATCGCCTCTCCGTTTTACAGAGTACTGCGTAAATATCCAAACCAGAATCCCGGTTTTGAAGGAATTCGTTAGATTCGTGTTCGGGTAAATATGCAAGAAGCAGTAACAACACTTTTAGGACTTACGCACATTGCGAAAAGATACCGAAAATAAGGGGGGCGTGCGTTGCACGCCCCCCTTATTTTCGGGCTTCCTCCTTATTTTTGCGTAAGTCCTGGCTTTAAGAGTTGCATACTGTTTTCAGATAGGGTAAGATTTTTCTATGGGCACCATTCTCGGATTACTCCTGGCTCTTATCGTTCCACTGTACTTTCTCAGGATCATTCGAAAATTCGATTTTTATCAAATCGGACAGTTTCATATAATTCTGATATGCCTGTTTTGGGGTGGGCTTGTCTACGCTCCTGCAACATTCACAAATTTTATGTTAGAAAATCTTGGGTTGACAAATTCAGAAACCACTGTCCACCTTGTGGCTCCTATCAGCGAAGAAATATTCAAAGGACTGGTTCTGCTTTACTTCGTCAGGCGCGCCAAATTTACATATTCCGTCGATGGGGCGCTCTATGGATTTGCTGTTGGTATAGGTTTCGCTGTTGTTGAAAACTTCGATTACATCAGCGCCAATATGACGGAAGTCATGATAATTGCAGTACAACGAATATTTTCTGCTAACTTGATACATGCCTCCAGCAGCGCACTTCTTGGCATAGCATTATGTTCGACTCGTTTAAAAAGGTTACAGTTACATTGGCTGATTATTACAGGCGGATTGATCATGGCGGTCGGCCCGCATATGTTCTACAATATGATCAGTCACAATGGAATTCAATCACTTATAGCATCCATATTCTCGGGGTTTCTTAGCGCCGGAGCCATAATTATTATTATGAAATATAGCCAGAAACAGACGCAGAATTGGATCAAAGAAAAGTTCGGGATGGCCGACCGTGTAACGCGCAACGAAGTTGTTGCGATCAACCGTCTTGCAATCCAAAACAATGCTTTGTACCCGATTGTCGAGCGCTTTGGCGCTGAAAAAGCCAGTCAGGTAGAACAACTCCTGTATCTCGAGGCGCGTCTTGGCATCAAACGTAAATCTCTGGATAGCCTCCTGAATAACGATGCACTGCGTAATTCTGTAGAAACTGAAATACGTGAAATGCGAACGAAAATGGAGGAAGTTCGTCGGTCCATTGGCACCTATGTCATGCTGTTCGTTCGGGGTTTGTTTACAAAAGAGATGATCTCCGTTTGGGAGCAGATGCAGGCTAAAATTCGGGAACAATCCACTGAGACAGACGGCCAAAAAGGAGGCGGCTTGTGGTCGTCCCTCGAGGAACGTGTCAAATCGCCCCTGGAAGAGAAAGGGGCTGATTAGCGCTTATGAACCAGAATACGATTGCTCAACTAAAACAGATCGATTGGTTTGAGGAATTGCCAGAGGAGATAGTGGCCGCCCTGGCACAGAAAGTCAGTAAGCGCAAATTAAGCAAAGACGAGATTTTGTTTCACAAAGGTGATATAGGCGATTCCCTGTTTGTCATTCTCTCAGGTCGGGTAAAGGTGATCACTCACGATAAGGATGGCAATGAAGTCGCTTTGAATAAAGTAGGAGCAGGCGAGATTATTGGCGAAATGGCCCTGTTGGACAATGAAACACGTTCCGCTGGTGTAGTTGCGCTTGAAAAAACGTATACTCTGGAATTGAACCGGGAAGATTTTATGAAAATCTTGAAGGGACATCCCGATCTCGCACTTTCGGTCATCCGCAATCTTTCGTCGCGTCTAAGGCATAACACCAGTTATATCGAACAAATCGCTGAAATGAGCCGGAATGTTGCAAAGGGTGACTATTCGTTCATCAGCAAAACGCAATCTGTGAGGATACAAAGAAACAAAAGTAACGAGCAGGATAAGGTTGGACAATTGATGGAAGAGTTCATTTCCATGGTACAGGGTGTCAGAGAGCGCGAGGAAGACTTGAAGAATCAGGTTCAAAAACTGACCTTGCAGATTGACGAAGGAAGACGCAAGCAAGAGGTCGATGATATTACAAGTACCGATTTCTACGCCAAATTGAAGGAACAAGCTGAGAAGCTGCGCGCACAACGCAAGGATAAAAGATAAGCATTTTGGGAGACATGATGGGACAAATCGTATCGATACACTCTTTCCGGGGAGGGACCGGAAAATCCAATGTGACCGCCAATCTGGCAGCACAGGTGACCCTGGCGGATAAACGCGTCGGCATCGTGGACACGGATATCCAGTCGCCCGGCATTCATGTTCTGTTCGGGCTGGATGAAAACAACATGGGAAATACCTTGAATGATTTTCTGCATGACAAGTGTGCTATCCGGGAAGTCGCCTTTTCGGTTGGGGATAACCCAGGGCAAAGCCCACAACTGGCAGGCAAATACCTGTGGCTATTTCCGGCCTCCATCCGCGGGCGAGAGATCAGCAAAATCCTGCGGGAAGGATTTGATGTAAACCTGTTGAACACCGGTTTGCAAACCCTGATGAGCGATTTCGAGTTGGACTATCTTTTCATCGATACACATCCCGGTTTAAACGAGGAAACTCTGTTATCGATAGCGATCTCCGATCTCCTGATCGTCATCCTGCGCCCCGACCAACAGGATTTCCAGGGTACAGCTGTGACCGTCGACATCGCCCGCAGCCTGGACGTTCCCAATCTGCTGTTGATGGTCAATATGGCTGTTCCCGGCTACGATTATGATGATCTAAAAGAGCAAATTGAAGGCGCTTACAAAGCGCCACTAACGGGAATTCTTCCACTCAACTTCGATCTGGCAGACAACGGCAGCAGAGGCTTGTTCGCGCTCAGCAATCCGGACCATCCCTGGTCACAGGAGCTGCACGAGGTCACGGAAACAATCTTATCGGATTCGTAGGCTGTCCCAGGAGGTATAGATGAAATGCTGGCACTGTGAAGATCCGGCGCGAGCCGCCTGTACGTTCTGCGGGCGCTTCGTCTGCAAAGACCATTTCAAACCGATGCCGACCTTCGTCGTCATGTTCCTGGGCGGCAACGAGACACCCAAAGGGTTGGCTGTCGGGAATGCGGTCTGGTGCGGCGAGTGCGAACCGCAACCCGATCCCATTTCCATGCCAGAGTTGTATTAGAAGGGAGGCGAGAATGACCGGGATATTTGACAGGTTACAGAAACAAATTGATGACAAACACAAAGAAGGCGGAATCACCGTGCTCGATCTGGCCGACCTGCCGCCTGCCCTGCGCAAAATCATGAAACTCATGCTCAGGCAGCTTCAAATGCGCTACCCTCAATTGTCCGCTGCAATGGATCAATTGCCGGATGATGAGCGCCTGACGCGCGACAATTTGGACAAAGCCCTGGAGAAGCTTGTTGCACAAGCCTGGCTGATCCAGATCGGCAAAGGGGAACGCGCCATTTACAAGGTCAACCTGCGACGCAAGGCCGGCAGCAAGCTGGGTGAAAGCATCTGGCAGAACCTGGATGCCAAATTGAAAGATAACACCGGCGCATAAATACGGTTCTTTAGGATTCTCCGTGAAAAGCCCAGAGAGCCTAAATACCAATAACACCAATTCCAACTAACTGCGATATACTTCGCCCATGTCCCGCGAACGGCTGGGTGTCTTTGGCGGCACCTTCGACCCTGCTCACATCGGCCATTTGATCCTGGCGGCTGAAGCCTGCGAAGATTTAGGTTTCGACCGCCTGCTGTGGGTGCTCACTCCCGTCCCTCCCCACAAACTCGACCAGAAAGTCAGGCCCGTCGAACTCAGGCTGGCCATGCTGGAGCTCGCCATCTCCGATAACCCGAAATTCGAGCTTTCGCGCATCGAAATGGACCGGCCAGGTCCGCACTATACAGTGGATACCATGCGACTGCTGGCAGACGAGCGCCCATCTGCAGACCTGATCCTGCTGATTGGCGGCGACTCCCTGCGCGACCTGCCAACCTGGGAGCGTCCTGCCGAACTGGTAGCTGCCTGCCATGAAATCGGCGTGATCCGTCGTCCCGGCGACTCGGTGGACCTGTCAGAGTGGGAGGGGCGAGTTCCGGGCACGCAGGCCAAAGTTCGGTTCATCGATGCGCCGTTGTTGGACATTTCGTCGAGCGATATCCGGCGTCGCATCCGTGAGAATTTGCCGTACCGGTATTATCTATCCCCACCTGTGTACGAATACATCCTGAAAAATCGTTTATACACCTGATCTATGCCCCTTCTCTTTGACTCACTGTTCTCATCCATCGCGATCGGGCATTTGATGGTCGACTTGCTCAATGGCAGCCGCGCGGTACTGCTGGCCTATTTGAGCGGGCCGCTCGGCCTGACAAACGCAAACATCGCTCTGATCTCCACCCTGTATGTAGGGACTGCTTCAATTACCCAACCCGTCTTCGGCTGGCTGACCGACCGCTTCGGTCCACGCTGGCTGGCTGCCGGTGGCCTGCTGTGGATGATGTTTTTCTTCATGCTGGCAATGTTTCTGCCGGGGAAGGAATCGCTGTTTTTCCTGGTGGTTGCCAGCCTGGGTTCTGCCGCTTTGCATCCGGCAGGCGCCATGCAGGCTACCCTGCGAGGCCGCACCCATTACGCAGGTCGGGAAACGACAGCGGCTTCGTTCTTCTTTATGTTTGGCCAGATGGGATTCTTTTTTGGGCCGATCATCGCCGGTCCGCTGTTGGGTAGGTTCGGACTGTACGGGTTGCTCATCCCTGCCGGGTTTTGCCTGCCCGTTTCCTTGAATGTCGGCTGGCAGCTACGCAATACACGTCCGGCGCAAGTACTCGATAAAAAGGTTTCATCCATCCATATCCAGCGCAGCGTCCGGTTCATCATCACTCTGGCTATTGTAGCAATCCTGCAAGCCTGGGCACAACAAAACATGATGACTTTTCTCCCCAAATATTTGAAGGACCTGGGTCAGGCGCCTGCACTGTACGGATTCATCGCCGGGTTGTTCATGGGCGGTTCGGCGCTGGGCAACGTGTTCGGCGGTCAACTGGCAGACCGCTTTGGGAAGCAGCGCGTGGCGGGAATCATGCTGGCGCTGGCAAGCATCCCCTTGTTTTTAATCTCACTGGTAGGTTGGTCAGCCTGGCTATACCTGCTTATTCCTCTCGCTGGTATGCTGACAGGTTCTGTGCACAGTATCGTGGTCGTCATCGCACAGGGCACCATCAAAGGCGGGATGGCGCTGGCTTCAGGTTTGATTCTGGGCATCATGTTCTCTGCCGGGGCTTTTGGCACACTTCTCTCCGGGCCGCTGGCAGATAGCCGAGGGTTTCCACTTGTTTTTCAGTTGACGGCCGGATTGGTGTTGCTGGCTTCGCTGGTTACCTTGCGATTGAAAGAAAATGTTCCCAGCCCTAGCATCGTTGAGGCCTGATTGTTTTTTTGCAATTGTATAATTCGAAAACCGCCCCGTTCAGAACGGGGCGGTAACTTTATCACGCATCCAAATGATACGTATGGTATGCATTCTTGCAGGGATTGCCC
>JBAVJG010000714.1:0-2588 GCA_049687655.1 Anaerolineales bacterium
AACGTACCAGGGACGGTCAAGGCCGAGCATGTGGCGGTAGAGTTCAACCTGATCGGAAGTCACCTGTGCGCCGGATTGGCGCAGGTCAAAGACATAGCGCTCGGCAAAATCGCCGGGCGGCAGTTCCAACACTACAAAAACGATCAGTGACAAAAGGAGCAGCATCAACAGCATGGTTAGAAATCGTTGCAGAGCGTATCTTGCCATGTTTACCCTTTCATATGCAAAAATTGGTCAGGGGAGAGATATCTCCCCCCTGACCAACAAAGCAAAACCTAAAACTGACTTATTATTTGACGAACCACTGCTCGGGATGAACGGGGTATTCGCGGAAGAACTCAAAACCAGTAACCTCGATCGGGACGAGATTGCCGACACGGTTATGCATGATCAAGGGGGCTGGTGTAGGACCGACGATACCGATCAGAAAAACATTCTGCATGTGGATATCACCGATCTCCTGCCCGGCCTGGATGTACTCCGGAGTGCCAGGTAGTAGAGTCTTGAATTCTGCGGTCAGTTCCCACAGTCGCTTTACATCTTCGGGTGGCTCTTCACCCTTCGTTCCGTCGCTCTCGTGCCACTCCATCCAGGAAATACCAAACTGCGGTTCAAGGTCCAAATCACCAAAAGGTGGGATGAAACGGTACTGAGTGGAAAGGAAGGATGGTTCTAGGGTTGTGCCGCTGGTGAAGGCGGCGATATCCTGATCGTTGTTCGACACCATTGCGCGGTAAGCTTCGGTGGCGATTTCCTTCAACTCTGCTTTGACGCCCACGGCTTCCCAGTAGCTCTTGACGAGGTTCATGATGTTGGAGGAAATTCCTTGGATAGTGTAGTTCATAAAGATCACCAGGCGTTTGCCATCCGGGCGCAGGCGCCAACCTTCGCTATCCTTTTGGTCCAGTCCGAGTGCATCCAGCATCTCGTTGGCTTTATCGGGATCGTATTCGGTGGCGTAGGTGTACCATTCTTCTTTGGCGAAGCTAGCGGAGGGGTGGATCGGTACACCAGTACTGATCTCTTCACATTCGCCAAAGCAATAGACCTTGTTGATCTCGGAGCGATCCAAAGCGATGGACATAGCGTAGCTGAAATCAGGGTTGGCGAAGATCTCGCGCAGGACCGGATCCTTGTGGGTGCGATTGAAGGAGATGTTTGGACCGTCCGATGCACCTTTTGCCAGGAAGAGTTCGTAATCGCCATCGGCTTCGTGCTGCTTGAAGACCGGTACAGATTGAAAGGCGAGGGTCTGGGCTTTTTCGTCTACTTCACCGTTGATGACTTTCAACTCTAGGACCTGGGAATCCTGGGAATAACTCTCGCGTGTCTTGTCAGCATAGGGCAATTGCTGCCCGGCGGTATCGATGATGAAGAAATAGGGGTTGGCTACCGCCAGCTGGTACTCGGGGGTCTCTTCGACCACCAGCCAGGCTTCCAGGCGTGGAACGCCTTCGGTCCAGCGGTGAACGCTGTCCTGCCACTCGCCGTGCCAAGTGTAGAAGTACTCGACCCAGGTGGGGAAGCCATTTTCTTCGGCTTCAGCGTTGATATCCGGGTTGTACTTGATGTGTTTGGTTTCCAAGATGTGCTTGGGGGCTGCAGGTAAAATCCAGGTGCGCGCCAGCCAGGGCAACAAACCCGGAGCGGGGGCAACAGTCTTGATTTTAAATGTCACATCATCGATGACTTCCAATTGCATCGGCTCACCGCCGAATACCCAGTAGCTGGCTACCGAGGGCGTTAGCTCTTCGTTCAGGATGATGTCTTCCCACCAGAACTGCACGTCAGCGGTGGTGAAGGGATGTCCATCTGACCACTTGTGCCCCTTGCGCAGCCAGAAGGTGAATTCCGTCAGGTCGTCGTTGAACTCGTAGTCCTTTGCCAGGTTGGGGACGATCGTCTCTAAATCATCGGCGTAGCGCAGGAGGTTGGCGTGGCGCCAGGACATGTATTCGGAGTTGCCGCTCTCAGGTCCGAGGGATAAGCCTTCAAGCTGTCCACCGTACTTACCGATCTCTTCGTATGGCACCACAACCAGCGGCTCTTCTGGCAGGCGTTCGTTCACATCTGCTGGAATATCGCCGTAAATATCGATCAACACCGGGTCAATTTCACTTCGGCCGGTAAATTCCATCGCACCACCGGCGAGGGATTCAAACTCGGCCACTTCATACTGTTGGTAGTATTTACCAGGGGCAACGCCTTGCATATCTGCCATCGTGATCGCCGGGGCGGCACCGTCTGCAGCGGGTTCCTGTGGTTCGACTGGTTCGACTGGTTCGGCTGGTTCGGCTGGCTCTTCCGGTGCTGCCGGAAGCTCCGGCAAGGGCGTTGCCTGTGACGCACAGGCAGTCACCATTGAAGCAATCAATATAATGGAGACCAGCGCAAGAATTACTTTATTCGATTTCATTTTCTACCTCCTTTAATTTGTGTTTATGACGTAGTCGTACTCAGAATAAAACAGAGTTATTCTTTTCCTGACACCTCCTTTCTTCCCAGATAAACTTGGTTGTGCTAGGAACCGCCGCACACCTATGCGCTTTAGAACAAATCAAAAAGATAAGAAGTCTAATAAATTTATA
>JBAVJG010000715.1:0-7698 GCA_049687655.1 Anaerolineales bacterium
AAATTACTGTATTGAAAGACGGAAAATTCATCAAGACTGTGAATAAAAAAGAAGTCACCCATGCGGATGTTGTGTATTTGATGGTCGGTCGCGATCTTGACCATTACTTCCCGCCGTTGGGTACACCCGAGAACTTTGGCGAGATAGTATTGAGGATCAATGACGCTTCAAACGAATTTTTAAAGCGAATTAATTTTGAGCTTCGCAAAGGAGAAGTGCTGGGTATCGCAGGGTTGCAGGGGTCAGGACGTACAGAATTGGCTCAGGCATTATTTGGCGTGGCGCCATTCAAATCGGGCACCGTGGAGCTCCACGGAAAATCGATCGCAATCAAAAGCCCTGTCAAGGCAATCAAAAATAGGATGGGGTTTGTTACCGAGGACCGGAAATCTGAAGGCATTGCCCCCATGCAGCCGATTCGGGATAACATGCTGTTGACGGTCCGGGCAATTCAAAATCTTTTCGGTGTCATCCTAAAGGATGGGATCAGAAAGTCTCGTAAACTGGTCCCCTTGCTCGGCAAACAGGTCGATATCCGAACCGATTCATTTGATCGCGAAGTTCAGTATCTCAGTGGTGGTAATCAGCAGAAAGTTGTACTTGCCAAGTGGCTGGCTTCGGACGCAGATGTATTCATTTTTGATGAACCAACCCGGGGGATCGATGTGGAATCAAAAGCCAGTATTCACGATATGATCCGGAACCTGACCAAACGAGGCATCGCGGTTCTGATGATCTCATCAGAATTACCGGAAATTATCGGGATGAGTGATCGTATCCTTGTGATGGCAGACCGGCAGGTTGCGGGAGAACTTCCTGCAAAATCAAGCGAGCATGAAATCATGCTGATGGCTACCGGTCACTCAAAAACGATTTTGGATTCGGTCCCGGTAGGAAAGGAATAATATGGCGACTACTACTGTTTCAGGGAATGGGTTTAGAAGAACCCTGCGTTCCATTCACATACCACCGGTTTATTTCTTCTTGATCCTTATCTTACTTGGAGGTGGTTTACTGGATTTGTTTTTTGCGGATGGACAAATCTTTAAGAACCCGGCGATCATGCTGAACATCGTTGTCCGGTCGGTAGCATTGGGGATTGTGGCGGTCGGACAGACCCTGGTACTCATTGGCGCGTCCATTGACCTTTCTGTAGCCTATACAATCAGCATAACGGCGGTTATGTCTTCCTATATCATGCAGGGAAATACAGCCAATGTACCTCTGGCGATCCTGACAGTCTTTGGAATCGGTGCGGTGATCGGCCTGGCAAACGGGCTGACCATTACGAAATTACACGTTAATCCTTTTATTGCTACCCTGGGAACTGGCCTGATCATTAAAGGGATCATCAATGCCACCTTCTCTAACTACACTGGCAGTGTTCCTCAGAGTTTTGAATATTTTGGATACGGCACCCTGGGTCCCATACCGGTATCTATCCTCATTCTGTTGTTAATTGTTTTGGTAGGTTGGTTTCTCTTGGCTAGGACGAAATTCGGCTCCCACTTGTATGGAATGGGGGGGAAATCCGAAGTAGCGCGCCTTTCCGGCGTGAGAACCGATCGCGTTTTGATTGGCGCACATATCATTTGCAGTATGACCGCCGTTTTGGCAGGGTTGTTTTTGGTCAGCCAGATGAGATCTGGAGCTCCCTGGGTTGGTCCAAATGGAGTATACGATCTTAATTCCATTGCCACAACCGTAATCGGCGGCACTGCCCTGACCGGTGGAAAAGGTGGAGTGTGGGGTACGCTCGGTGGGGTGCTGATCTTTGGCGTTCTGGAAACGGTTTTCAACCAGTTGGGAGTGAACCCATATCTCAAAACGGTCTTGCAAGGATCTATCATCGTTTTAGCCGTCGCCAGCTACACGATACGCTCGAAAAAAGAAGCGGCTTAAGGAATGGATCGAATGACGACATCTTCTATTACTTCACCAGAAGGGTTATCCAAAGTCCTCCGTTCAACTTGGGATTGGATAAAAAAGATACCACCGGTATACCCGGTCTTCTTCATCATTTTCATTGTACTGGGGCTTCTCAATCCTATTAAATACCAGTCGATGAACGGGATCATGACTTTCCTCCGTACTGCTGCACCCCTGGCAGTGATAGCTATTGGACAAATGTTGGTCCTGGCTCTAGGTGGGTTCGATCTGTCGGTTGGAGCGATCGTCACTTTTGTTGTCCTTGTAAGCTCTAAGTTGCTGGCCAATGACCCTGCCAACGCATACCCTGCGATACTAACCATGCTTGGATTTGGTCTAGTCATCGGCTTGGTAAATGGACTGGTGGTCAGCTATTTGAAGGTTCCTTCATTCATCGCCACCTTAGGAATGATGCTACTGGTACGCGGCGGTGCACTGTACTGGGTGGGTGGCGCGCCGCAAGGTTACTTGACGGATAATTGGCGTGCTTTTGGCCGAAATTACATTGAAAATGTTCCTTTGTTTGACAGAGTTCCATATGCATTGATCATATTGATTGTGATTGCGATCATTTCATATTTCCTATTTCACCGGACCCATTTTGGAAAGCAAATTCTGGCGATCGGCGATAATGTACGCGCCAGTCAACTCTCAGGCGTCAAGGTCCAGTTGGTGCGTGTGATCACATTTATCCTTTGTTCAATTTTTGCGATCATTGGGGGAATACTGTTCGGAGGATTTGGTGGGGTTAATGTGACAATCGGAGAAGGGATGGAAATGCAGGCAATCGCTGCCTGTGTGGTTGGTGGGGTTCTGTTGGGTGGAGGCAAGGGCTCCGTGCCGAACGCAATATTTGGAGCATTTACCTTACAGGCGATTGTCAACCTGCTGAACTTACTTGGTTTACCCAAGCCTTACACCGACGCGGTGCAGGGCTTGATTATCATTAGCGCGGTCGCTTATGTTGGACTTACATCGATGCGGAAACGGTAAACACTTGTTGGAGACTCGCGGTTTCAGATGGTTTTAAGGGTATATAAGCGAGGTGATTTCAAAGGAGGTGATGCATAACTAAATAGTGAACAAATGACGTAAGTGTCAATACAAAGATCAATATCTGGATACACTTTGATAGGAGAAGAACAAATGAACAAAAGTATGTTGTTAGTTGTTGTTTTTGCCTTGCTGTTAGCATCCTGTGCACCCGCAGCAGCAACCGAAGCCCCGGCCGTAGCGAATCCAGGACTTCAGATGGATTCAGCCACAGTAGCGGCACAGTTCTTCAATGATGCCGATTATGCTGCATCTTTGGAACAGATGAAAATGGCACCACTGAATCCCGATGCCCCCATCTATTTGCAATACCTGATCGATAACCCGACCGACATCTCCGAGTACCCTCAGTACGCCGATTTTGCAGCGAAAGAAGCCCCTTATAATGTCTGCTTTTCCAATGCGGGCGTCAACAACCCCTGGCGTGTGGTTGGTTATATTGACATGCGCGAGCAGGTTGAGCAACTCCGTGCCGATGGTCTGGTCGAGAACTTCTATCACTTGGATGCTGCAGGCAATGATGCCAAGCAGATCGCTGATATTCAGGACATCATCAACACCCCTGGAAAATGTGACATCCTGATTGTCGCTTCGAACACCAGCGAAGCCCTGACTCCGATCGTCGAGAAGGCTTGTGAGGTCATGCCCGTTGTCCAATTTGACCGCTATGCCCAAACCGACTGCCCGGTCGTTTCTGAGCGCACCATCGGTGGTTATGCCTTTGGCATTACCGGTGCCCAGTTTGTTGTTGACAACCTGCCCGAGGGCGGTAACGTACTTGCCTTCCGCATCCTCCCGGGCGTAGATGTTCTTGAACAACGTTGGGGTGCTGCTCGCAAGATCTTCGAACAGAATCCTCAGTTCAATATCGTAGGTGTTGAATTTGTTGCTTACGATAGCTTTAAAGCCAGCACTGTCGTGAGCGACTACTTGGCGAAATACGGTACTATCGATGCAGTCTGGATGGATGCTGGTGGAACCGCTGTAACCATTCTGGAAGCCTTCAAGGATGCTGGAGCCCCTTATCCGAAAGTGATGGTTGGTGAGGACCAGGAAGACTATTTGCAGTATTGGAAGGACAACAATTTGACCGCTATCGCCCCCACCTTCCCGACATTCCAGTGGCGCACCGCTGTTCTTGCCTCTGTTATGTTCCTGGAGGGAGAGACCGTCCAACACAACTGGATTATGCCCCAGCCGGAAATTACCAATGCCAATCTGGATTCTTACATTGACCCCACCATGCCCCCACTGCATTATGCACTTTGCGGTTGCGAGGATATGACCAACTATCCAGATTCCTGGCAGGCACCCGACATCAATAAATACAAAGACGTTCCATAAAAGCTGGATTTGCACCCTTCTAGAAGTGAGCCCGCTCGAATTTCGGGCGGGCTCACTTGAAACGTGCAAGGTTTGCATGAAAGGAGTACGATAACTATGATCGAGATCGGTTTTCATACAGACGCATTTAACGGCAGTTACTGGAGTTTTGAGAAGTGTCTTCAGTGGGCACAAAAAAATGATGTTCATTATATAGAATGTGGCACAATTGACGGTGTTAGTTGGATCCATGGACTTGGTTATCAACCGCATGTTGCTCTTTGGGAAGACCCGTTGGCATTGCGCGAAAAAATGGAAAAGTACGGTGTTCAGTTTTCTCAATTGGATGCGGCCTTTCCCCTTTCTAGTCGAGAAGGTGAATCTATCGGTCTTCAATATGTTCTAAATTCTATTCGTTGGGCAAAACTGGTCGGCTGCAAAAATATAGCTACAACTGACAATATGACGAAACCAGAAAACATGACCGATGACCAGGTCATGGAAATGATGAAGCGGATCTATGGGAAGATACTGGAAGTCGCTGCACGTTACGATATGACCATCAATATCGAACTTCATGGCTATTACACGACCAAACCAGAATTTGTGGAGAAGATGTTGGGCTTTTATGATACACCTCTTTTTGGTTTGAATATGGATACCGGGAATACCTTCATTGCTGGTCAAGATCCAGTTGCTTTTCTCCGGCAGTTCAAGCAAAAAGTAAATCATGTCCATGTGAAAGATGTCAGTAAATCACTTGCAGAAGCTCTGCGTGGTGAACTAACAGGAATAGCTGTAAGTCAATGTGCCATTGGAGATGGAGTAAACAAAGATAACATCATAAAGTGTATCGATATCCTTACAGATATTGGTTACGATGGAGTCATAAGCTTGGAATGTGAAGGTGAAGGTGGCCCCATGATTGAGAAGAGCCTCGCCTTTGTACGTGATTTAGTAGATAAAGCAAATAAACGCATGACATAAAAGCAGGTTCAATTGCAGTGGTGAACCGACTAAGACGTTCATCGATACAATTAAAACAAAAAAATAACTCTGATATCGGCATTTAGAGTTATTAAAAACCATAAAAATCACTTATACGGAGGATCAACAATGTCGAAAATGAAAGTTGGTATTGATAGTTACTGTTTCCATCGGTATTTTGGCGAGGTTTATCCACACCAGACTGCACCAGAAAAAGAAATAACCATGGAAGATTTTCTGACATACGCCAAGTATCTCGATGTAGATGGCGTATCATTAGAATCCTGTTTCTTTCCCTCCTTTGACAAGGCATGGTTCAAAGACCTTAAAGCACAATTGGATGATTATGGCTTTGACCGCGTTTATGCATGGGGACATCCCGACGGTTTGGAGGCAGGTGGAAATAAAGATGAGCTTGAAAACATGATCGACCAGATTCAAAATGCCGCTCTCATCGGTGCAGATGTAATGCGCGTTGTCGGTAGCAGCCTGATGTTTCGCTTTGAAGATCATGCTCCACAGCTTGACATTCTTGAAGGCTGGTTCAAGAAAGCAGTAAAAGTAGCGGAAGATTTGAACGTTAAACTGGCCATGGAAAATCACCTTGACTACACCTCTGATGAATGCCTTGACCTGATAGAGCGAGTGGGTTCACCTAACTTTGGGTTGAACCTGGATACAGGCAATTTCCTGCGTCTCCTGGATGATCCGATCGACGGAACAAAGAAACTTGCTCCGCATGTGTTGGCCACCCATGTTAAGGATCTGAAACCTGTGGCAGGCTTGAATGCCACCGAATGGTACTTCTTCTCCTGCACGCCAGTCGGCGAAGGCCTGGTTGATAACCAAAAGATCGCTCAATTATTATATGACGCTGGTTATCAAGGCTTCCTGGCGGTGGAAACCGATTCACTCCATCCTGATTTTGAGAACACAGAATTTAAATCAGTTGCCCAGAGTATTGCGGAATTGAAACGGATCGCAGCCAGCGTTTATTAGTATCCCTGTGAGCATCTGGCTAAGCAGCAGCCTTTTATCAGGCATGGATCTATCAAAAACGAGAAACTTGGGCAAAAGGGGAAACTCAGGATTTCCCCTTTTGCCTGGTTCCATTTTGTTTTGACTGGCTTTAATGAACAGGGACGCTGGTTGGCAGGGAGTTTCCTTTTTAATCGCCAGAGTTTTTGATATAGCTATAGAACTTTGCAGGAAAATCGATGACAGAAGTAATGAATTCCATTGAAAGAACTTACCGCACATTAGCTCATCAAAGAGTTGACCGGGTCCCGGTCGATCTTCACAATTTTATGATGACGCCAAAATTTCTCGGTGTTGATGACTTCGAGGATTTCTTTCAGGATGGTGAGGCCATGGCAGAGGGGCAGATAAAAGCATGGCAGCATTTTGGGCATGATGTTGTGCTGATAGAAAACGGTACTGCCGCTTTGGCCGAAGCCTGTGGAGTGCAGGTAAAGTATATAAAGGATTCCTCACCGACAGCATCACAACCAGCCATCAAAAGCCTAGCAGAAGTCGATCGTTTGAAAGTCCCTAACCCTTACAAATATCCTTTACTAAGTGAGCTTTTAAAAGCGACCAGGATCGTAGTGGATGAAATCGGCGAACAGGCTTTCATCATGGGGCGAGCGGACCAAGGCCCCTTCAGCCTTGCCTGCGAGATCAGAGGGTTAGAGAATTTTATGATGGATCTGGCAAAAGGCAAAGAGCTTGATAAAGTGCACCAATTACTTGACTTCTGCCGGCAGGTAACCGAACAATTCGCGATAGCGCAGATCGAGCAAGGTGCGCATGCCACCTCGATTGGTGATTCGCCATCAGGCCTTGTATCACCTAAACATTACCGTGAATTTGCCTATCCGTATGCTAAACAGTTGGTTTCTAACTTACAGAAGAAGGATATTATTTTGTCTTATCATATCTGCGGTAATTCAACTCCGATCATTCATGATATGGTAAAGACAGGTGCAGCGATCATTGAGGTAGACCAAAAAGCAGATCAGAAAATATGCAAGGTCGCAGCAGCGGGGAAAGCAACTTTGCTTGGCCCTATCGATCCGAGTGAGGTGATGGCTTTGGGAACATCTGAATTAGTGACGGAAAAATGTAAGGAAGCTCTGAAAAATCTATCGCCCGGGGGAGGTTTCATCCTTGGGCCAGGTTGTGCACTACCGCCAGACACACCATATGAGAATATATATGCGATGATCGAAACTGCTAACAAGTTTCCAATACAATAAAACCAGCTAATTGATTGAATAACGTTTTTCACGTTCTCTGAACTGATATAAAATGACCTATAAACAGAAATAAAAACAGTCTGCATTACCAAAAGGTGATCCATAAAAGATTATGCAAGAAGGAGGTATGACAATGAAAGAGTTGAAT
>JBAVJG010000716.1:0-8637 GCA_049687655.1 Anaerolineales bacterium
CCAGCATGGGTTCGATGTTCAAAAACCCCCCAGGCGATTTTGCCGGGCGGTTGATCGAGGCAGCCGGCCTGAAAGGGAAACGTATCGGCACCGCTGAGATCAGCCCTGTGCACGCCAATTTTTTCATCAATCACGGCCAGACCAAAGCGGAGGACGTCCGCGCGCTCGTGAATCTGGCACAAAAGACGGTTGCCGAGAAGCTCGGCGTGGACCTGGAATTAGAAATTGAGCTAATTGGAGAATGGTGAAAGGAGAATCCGCTAATCTGCACTAATTTTTTAAAGATCGGTGGATAAAGGAAAAGTATATGGCAAATAACACTGACCGCAAACTCAAATTAGCTGTTCTCTTCGGAGGGCGCTCAGGCGAACATGAAGTCTCGCTCATGTCCGCGCGGTCGGTGCTGTCTGTGCTCAACTCGGAGCGTTACGAAGTGACCCAGGTTGGCATCACCAAGGACGGCCGGTGGTTCACTGGCTCGAACGCTATTGAGGCGCTGGAAAACGGGAGAACGGAAGGCCTGGAGCACGTGATTCTCAGTCCTGACCCATCCGAGCAAGGCCTGTATGTGTTGCGAGATTCGCAATATACGAAACTGACCGACATCGACGTCTTTTTCCCCGTCATGCACGGAACCTATTCCGAAGATGGCACCATGCAGGGCCTGCTCGAAATGGCGGATGTGGCTTATGTTGGTGCGGGTGTGGTCGGTGCTGCGGTTGGCATGGACAAAGGTATTTTCAAGGATGTGATGGTTGCCAACGACATCCCGGTAGTAGATACGCTGATCGTCCTGCGCCGTGAGATCGAAGAGAGTATCGAGGCTGTCATCCGACGGGCTGAAGGCATGAGCGATTACCCGATCTTTACGAAACCGGCTAACCTGGGCTCATCCGTCGGTGTGACCAAGTGCAACAACCGTTCCGACTTGCAGGAAGGCCTGTTCGAAGCCGCTGCGTATGACCGGCGCGTGCTTATCCAGCGTGGCATCAAGAATGTGCGCGAGATCGAAGTCAGCGTGCTGGGCAATAACGACCCGCAGGCCTCCGTGCCCGGCGAGGTGGAACCCAGCCGCGAGTTCTACTCTTACGAATCCAAATATGTAGACGGTACTTCGGGGCTGCTCATCCCGGCTCCCCTACCCAACGAAACCGCGGAACTCATTCGTCAGATTGCCGTCCGCGCTTACAAGGCCATCGATTGCGCAGGCATGGCGCGCGCGGACTTCATGATCGACAAGGATACCAACGCTATTTATCTCAACGAAGTCAACACCATCCCCGGCTTCACGGAGATCAGCATGTATCCCAAGCTGTGGGAAGCCACCGGCCTGCCTTATGCCAGATTGATCGACCGCCTGATCGAGCTGGCATTGGAACGCAAGGCCGAGCGTGACCGCACCAAACGCGATTACAGGAGCGTTGCATGAGCGAGAAAAGAACCTCCTCCCGCTCCGATGCTGTGCGACAAAGGCGCCGCTCACGCACGCAGGGATCGCAGCCGCAAAAGAGAAAGTCTCGGGGCAAAGGCAAGAGCAGCTACCGCGAACTGCCGCCTATCACCGCGCGCGGCGTGGTCAACGACTTCGCCATCGAGCGCCGCAAGAAAGCCAAAAGGCGTCGTTTCAACGCTGTGCTCAGCCTGCCGCGTCCTATAGCCAGCGTTCTGCCGTCGCCCCATACGAGAATCCACGTTGGCTGGCGTTTGCTGTCCTTCATCCTGGTGCTGCTCTTTGGGACCGGCCTGTACCTGTTCTGGACACTGCCCCAATTCCGTGTGAACACCGCGCAGATCAACGGCAACCAGCGTATCCCTACAGAAGAGATCAATGCCGCGCTGGAACTGGACGGGCGACCGGTTTTCCTGCTGACACCCGCCCACATCCGGGAGCAGGCGCTTCGGGCCTATCCCGAACTTGCTTCCGTTGAAGTGAGCTTTGACCTGCCGAACCTGGTCACCGTGGACGTGACCGAGCGACAGCCGCTCGTTCAATGGCAACAGGATGGAGGCTACGCCTGGATCGATGAAATGGGAACGGCTTTTCTTCCGCGTGGTGAAGCGCCGGGGTTGATCGTTGTCCAGGCCCTGGGCACGCCGCCAGCCATCACAGTCCTGGAGGAGGACCCGCTGGTCCCGGCTCCGTTCATCACGGAGGAGACTGTCAATGCGCTCGTGGCGCTGGCGCCACACGTCCCGGCAGGAACACCTATATTGTATAACCCGGTCACCGGTCTCAGTTGGACCGATGGCCGCGGCTGGCAGGCCGTTTTCGGCAGTGGAGATGATATGGAAGTAAAAGCTCGCGTTTACCAGGCCATGGTCGATTGGCTGACCCAAAGAGGCATCCGGCCCATCCTGATCAACGTGGCTTATCCTGATGCTCCTTTTTATCGCGTGGAGCAGGTCCAAGTACAGGTGGAAGAGCAATAATCATGGAAGAGATTGTTGTAGGAATTGACGTCGGCACGACCAAAGTTTGCACACTCGTCGGGCGGATCGAGGATGGGAAATCCATCCGCATCCTGGGCGTGGGTATCGAGCCATCGGAAGGCATCAAAAAAGGCACCATCGTCGATCTTGAGGCAGCCTCCCGGGCTATCAGCCGTTCTGTGGAGCGCGCCGAGAGCACCTCCGGCCTGGAGATTACCGCCGCGCTGGTCAGTATGGCGGGCGCACACGTTTCATCGGTTAACAGCCGCGCTTCGGTCGGCGTGAGCAACGGGCTGATCGAGGAATATGACGTGCTGCGCGTGCTCGACCAGGCGCGCGCCGTGGCCATCCCCCACGACCGCGAGATCGTGCATGTCATCCAGCGCGGCTTCACAGTGGACGGCCAGGATGGCATCCGCACACCCGTCGGGATGCACGGCTACCGGCTCGAGGTTGAAACGCACATCATCACGGCCGCCAACGCGACTGTCGAGAACCTGCGCAAATGTGTTGACGAGTCTGGCGTGCAAATCCAGCAATTCGTGCTTAACCCGCTGGCTTCTGCAGAAGTGGTGCTGACGGAGCAGGAACGCCAGATGGGCGTGGCCGTCTGCGACATCGGCGGCGGCACCACCGACCTGGCTATCTACGTGGATGGTGACGTGTGGCACACCATGGTGCTGGCCGTGGGCGGCAGCCACGTCACACAAGATGTGGCGCATGGCTTGCGTCTGCCAGTGACGCAGGCCGAAGAGATCAAGGTGCAACAGGGACACGCCGTGCGCAGCGAGATCGGCGCGGACGAATACTTCAGCATCCGTCCCTTTGGCGAGGAACGCCAGGTACAGATCAACCGCCAGGACCTGGCCCATATCATCGAAGCGCGCGTCGAAGAAGTCTTCCGCCTGACCCTGCAAGAGATCAAGCGCTCAGGCTACGACGGTCTGCTGCCCGCCGGGATGGTGCTCACCGGCGGCACCAGCGCCTTGCCAGGCATCCGGCGCGTGGCGGGTAAAGTGCTTGGCCTGCCGGTCCGCACGGCAAAACCGGAGAACCTGATCGGCCTGGTAGACCGTCTTGATTCGCCAGCTTATTCGACCAGTGTGGGATTGTTGCGTTGGGCAATGACCATGCACTCCCACGAAATGACACCCGGGCAACGACGCCCAAAAGGAGAGAAGCGTATGGATTTTAGTTTTGTGAAGAAGTGGTTCGACAGAT
Organism: Anaerolineales bacterium; assembly: GCA_049687655.1. Lineage (GTDB taxonomy): Bacteria > Chloroflexota > Anaerolineae > Anaerolineales > Villigracilaceae > JAABUE01. The sequence goes on from JBAVJG010000716.1 coordinate 3,652, forward strand.
TAATCCCATAGTTTAGCAAATTCCGCACAACAAGTCGGAATTATTATTAGCAAGGAGGAACAAATGGACTCGACCAAGAAACAGCAAGCAGGAAGTGAATCCTTCGCCCGCATCAAGGTTATCGGTGTCGGAGGAGGCGGTTCGAATGCCGTCAATCGTATGATCGAAGAGGGTATTCAAGGAGTTGAATTCATCGCCGTCAATACTGACGCGCAGGCTTTGAATCTCTCGAAAGCCACCGTTCGCGTCCGCCTGGGTGACAAACTCACGCGCGGGCTGGGTGCGGGCGGCGATCCTGAAATCGGACGCAAATCCGCAGAAGAGTCGGCTGACGAACTTTATAACGTGCTCAAAGGCGCAGATATGGTTTTCGTTACAGCTGGTATGGGCGGCGGCACAGGCACCGGCGCAGCCCCCATCGTGGCTCAGGTTTCCAAGGAATGTGGCGCACTGACCATCGGTGTGGTCACCCGTCCCTTCACATTTGAAGGCGCCAGACGCATGCAGTCATCCGAGGCGGGCATTGGCAATCTTAAAGAGCACGCTCACACCTTGATTGCCATCCCCAATGACCGCCTGCTGCAAATCGCGGACAAGCGCTCCAGTCTGCAGGATGCCTTCCGTCTGGCAGATGATGTGCTGCACCAGGGTATTCAAGGCATTTCCGAACTGATCACTATCCCCGGCCTGATCAACCTGGACTTCGCCGATGTAAAGGCCATTATGTCCGAAGGCGGAGCCGCTTTGATGGCGGTCGGAACAGGCAGCGGTGAAGATCGCGCCAAGAATGCCGCCGAGCAGGCTATTTCCAGTCAGTTGCTGGACATCACCATCGACGGCGCTCGCGGCGTATTGTTCAACGTGACCGGCGGCCCGGGTATGACCCTGTTCGAGGTCAACCAGGCGGCTGCCATCATCCGTGAGACCGCGCACCCGGATGTCAACATGATCTTCGGTGCAGTCATTGACGAAAGCATGGGCGACGACATCCGCATCACCGTCATTGCAACGGGTTTTGAGCGTAGCGGCGTGCCGCGCCGCATGTTGGAACGCACCAGCACCCGCACACTCGACCAGCGGCCTGCGCATTTCGTGCACCCGAGTGAGTCTGTCAACGTAAGCGCTGATGTGATCTCCGGTGGTGAGGCCAGATCCACCACACCGCCTGCAATCAACAGCGACGATCTGGATATACCAACTTTCTTAAGAAACCGCCGATAGCCCCAATAGACCCTTAAGGTTTGAGAAACCTTTAGGGTCTGGGAAATATCGCTTGGTCGGTTCATCCCCTTATGCCGGGGCGGTCACCGCGTGTCTGGGCGAGACATGCGGACCGCCCTGTGCGTACCCCCTGTACCCCCTTGTAAGTATCCCTATTTCATAGAAGGATGAGAAGCTGCATGGGGTTTTATGTTAAAATAGAATCAATGACCCTAAAACTCTCAGAAAACCGCCCCTCTTACCAGGACCATCGCCGCCAGTTCTGGACTCAAATCTTCCTGCCCATGATCGTGGCCGTGCTGCTAATCATTGCTGTAGCGGTCATCACAGGTTTAACTGCCTTCGGCGCAAATGACAGGTCCCCTATCTGGGCTGCCATTTCCACCATCTGGCTGGTTATCCCGGTCATGTTCTTTGGCCTGATCTTCCTGGTCCTCCTGGTTAGTTTGGTCTACCTGCTGGCGCGGACACTACAGATCCTGCCGCCCTACACATCCAAAGCGCAATACTACGTGGACCGTGGGGCCAGCGAAGCCAAACGTTTCTCGGATATGGCGGCCAAACCTGTGATATTCATCGAGGGAATCATGGCCAGCTTGAAAGCAATTTTTGGACAGATTAGCAATTAGGAAGGAAATCCAGTTATGGAAAATAAGAACAAAACGTTAATCGCAGGCGCACTGATCGGCGCTGTCACTGGCCTGTTTGCAGCCATGCTCCTGCAGCGCCGCACCGAGCAGGATGAAAGAGAAACTGCCATCACCACCGGTGAGGGACTCAAACTGGGCGTGCTGGTAATTGGTTTGCTCAGGGCAATTGCATCGCTGGGCGATGATTAAATTGTCATCCCCCCAGAATGAAAAAAAGGCTTCGGAAGTACCCAAACTTCCGAAGCCTTTTTCGTTCACTCACTTTATCTTGCCCTTCAAATCTTCCGCCTTGAACGGCCCCTTCTCCATCATCAAGGCGCGCGCACTGCCCACCTGCTTCCAGAAATTCCAGAGCAAAACGCCGCGCACACGTCCGCCGCCAAGATAATATACGACCCCTTTTTGGAATTGTTCTTCCCAATCTGAAACTGTTTCCAGTTCACTGTTCAATTCCCCCACCGCCTCGTAGCCGTGATCGAACAAATCGGAATAGAACATCGGGATACGCTTATACGTCTCGTCCCCGCCTGCCATATTCTGTCCTGCCATTTTCCCCATACTGACGGCATTGTCTTCGTGCTCCACGCGCGTGCGTTCCCCAAACGCAGGATGGTAAAAATTGGCTACGTCCCCAGCCGCATAAATATCCGCTGCGGAGGCCTCCAACCGTTCGTTTACTACGATACCATTTTTGACATCCAGACCGGCCTCCTTCGCCAGGTCCAGGTTCGGGCGGATACCAATCCCGGCCACGACTCCATCTGTCTCGATGGAGCGCCCGCTCTTGGTCCGGACGATGAAGCGCTCCCCCTCTTTTTCGATGCCGGCAACCGAATCGTTCGGGATTACTTCCACACCTTTTTCACGATAGTAATCATTCAAATAATTTGAAAGTTCAGAAGGAAAGACCAGTCCGCTGATCGCCTGTTCGAGGAAGATCATGGTCACTTTTGCTCCAACCATCGTTAATGCTGCAGCAATCTCCGAACCAATAAAGCCGCCGCCGATTACGACGAAATGTTCCTTTTCCTCCGCCATTTTACGCAGGCGTTGGTAATCCTGGAAATCACGGAAATAGATGATGTTCCCATCATCAAAAGGCAAATGGATAGGCGATCCGCCAGTGGCGATCAACAATTTCTCGTAAGTGTACTCTTCTCCCTGATCATCTTGAACGGTTTTCTTCCCCGGGTCGAGCTTTGTGGCTTTGCGATCCAGGATCAAATCACTTCGCTCTTCAGTCCTGCGCCAGATTTTTTCAATCGGCCGTCCTTTCCACAACCCCTTCGAAAGGTTGGGACGCATATATGGCGGGTCAGGTTCCTGACTGATCAAGCCAATCGAACCATCCCCATCCAGTTCACGGATGCCACGGGTGGCCGCATCGCCAGTCAATCCGCCGCCGATGATCAAATACTTATACTGTTTCATATACTTCCTCCTTGTCGGGTGTCATTGCGAGCGACACTTGTACCTCACTGCGTTTGGTGCAGTGCAGGTGAGCGAAGCAATCTCAACTAACTTGCAAGAAATAACTTTCTTGAAATATTGAGATTGCCACGCCACCCTTCAACTTCGCTACGCGCCGCTCAGGACGGCTCGCAATGACAGAATCAATTATTAGACGCTAAAAACAATACAACCTTACTTTCGCAAACAGATCAGCCCTTTAAGATAAGCTCCTTCCGGAAAGTTAAGCGCTACCGGATGATCTGCCGCCTGTGCCAAATGTTCCAAGATCTGCGCGTCTACACCCGCATCCAAAGCGGCGGAGGCCACGATCTTCTGGAACAAGGCTGCATCGATTCCGCCCGAGCACGAGAACGTGACCAGAATTCCGCCCGGCCTGAGCAGCTTGAAGCCCAGCAGATTGATGTCCTTGTAACCGCGCGAGGCCTTCTTAGCCTGCGCCGCTGTAGGAGCAAATTTTGGGGGATCGAGGATGATCATGTCGAACGAGAGACCTTCATCCCGAAACTTTCTCAGTACCTGAAAAACATCCCCTTCGCACCATTCCACACTCTCGGCCTGCTGACCGTTTAACTTAACATTCTCACGCCCCAGCCTCAACGCATCCGCGGACGAATCTACTGCTACGACCGACTTGGCCCCACCTGCCAGCGCGTTGAGCGTGAACCCGCCCGTGTAGCAGAAACAGTCCAGCACATCACGATCCTTTACCAGTTGGCGCACGCGCAGACGGTTCTGGCGCTGGTCGAGGTAGAAGCCGGTTTTTTGACTGGATTCCAGGTTGATATTGAATTTCAGTCCGTTCTCACGGATTGGAAAGACGTAAGAAGAAAGTTCACCGCGAAGCAGGCCAATTTGGGTAGATAACCCTTCCAGTCCGCGGACATCGGCATCGGAGCGTTCGTAGATGGTGTCCAGGCCTGTCTCTTCGATCAAAATGTCGGCGAGGGTTTCCTTCCAGAATTCGGAACCGGCTGTCAGCGATTGCAGGACCAGCACGTCGCCATAACGGTCAACGATCAGGCCAGGCAGGCCGTCCGATTCGGCGTAGATTAATCGGACTCCAACGTCTCCTGACGTTGGAACCAATGTCTGGAGATTTTGGACTCCGCCTTTGAACCCAGGAAAAAATCCAACCGTTTCCCGAGACCGGAGCGCGGCGCGGATTCGTTTGCGGAAAAAGTCAGAATTTACCTGCACGTCGGGATCAAACGTCCAGACACGCGCGCGGATCTGGGAGTGGGGCGAGTAAGCTGCCCGGGCCAGGAAATCGCCTTTAAACGAGAGCAGGTTCACGGTCTCGCCAGATGCGAGGTCTCCGTCAACATGATGAATAGCGCCGGAGAAAATCCAGGGATGGCGGCGCAGCAACGACTTTTCCCGTCCGGGCTTGAGGACCAGATCAGCCATCAATCTTCATCATCCAGCGTTCGGGAGGCTCGAGCGGCACCCAATCGAATTGACGGTACAGGCCGTGAGCGTCCTTTGTGGCCAGCATCCAGCGACGGAGTCCCTGTAAATCAGGGTGACTATGGACGGTTTCCATCAGCCATTTCCCCAGCCCTTGACCACGGTACTCTTCATGAATGAAGACATCACACAACCAGGCAAAGGTGGTGTAATCGCTGACGACGCGCGCCAGGCC
>JBAVJG010000717.1:0-3328 GCA_049687655.1 Anaerolineales bacterium
CCGGCAAATCTACACTCTTCAACGCGCTGACCGGGCTCAAGCAGCACACTGGCAACTGGCCCGGCAAGACGGTCACGCGCGCTGAGGGCGGTTACCAGTTCAACGGCGTCAACTACAAGCTGGTGGACCTGCCCGGCACCTACTCGCTGCTGTCCGCTTCACAAGACGAGGAAGTAGCGCGTGACTTCATCCTCTTCGGACAGCCCGAATGCACCATCGTCGTGACGGATGCCACCGCGCTCGAACGCAACCTGAACCTGGTCATGCAGGTCATGGAAATCACAGATCGCGTGGTTGTTGCGTTAAATCTCATGGATGAAGCAAAACGCAAGGGGCTAGAAGTGGACGCACGTTCACTTAGCCGAGACCTTGGTATCCCTGCCATTCCTATCATAGCCCGTTCTGGCGAGGGCATCCATACCCTGCTGGGCGCTGTTGCGGATGTGATCGAGGGAGAAATCACGACAAAGCCCAAGCGCGTGGAAGGCACGCCCGAATTCCAGCGTGCTGTCAGCGAACTGGTACCCATGATCGAGCAAATGGCACCCGGCGTGCCGAATGCAAGGTGGTTGGCGATTCGGCTGCTGGACGGCGACTCCAAAGTACAACAGGCTCTGATGTCCGGCGAACTTGTCCAAACTGTTGCGCGCCAACAAGGCGCAGACACACGTTTCAGCCGCAAAATGGCGCTGGAAGGAAGACAATAATTATGACAACAAATATCCAACCAAACGATGTCCTCGCTAAAGCCGAAGCCTTGCGCGGAACGCTATCTACGGGTTTCCGAGATGAAATCGTAAAATCCCTTTACTCAGAAGCCGAAATTATCGCGAAGCGGGCGGTCAAGACTGCTAAAGAGAAAAAGTACGATCTCGACCAGAAGATAGACCGTCTGGTCACATCCCCGATTTTCGGATTGCCGATCATGTTGCTGCTGTTGGGGCTGGTCTTTTGGCTGACGATCCAGGGTGCAAACGTCCCCTCACAAATGATTGCCACCGCGCTGTTCTGGGTTGAGGACAAAGCCGCAACGCTGTTCACGAACCTGGGAGTCCCCTGGTGGATCACTGGGTTCATCTGGCACGGTACATATCGCGGCCTGGCCTGGGTTATTGCGGTCATGCTGCCACCTATGGCCATCTTCTTTCCAATGTTCACCTTCCTCGAAGATCTGGGCTACCTGCCGCGTGTGGCCTTCAACCTGGACTGGATGTTCAAGAAATCCGGCGCGCACGGAAAGCAATCCCTGACCATGGCGATGGGTTTCGGCTGTAACGCTGCCGGGGTCATTGCGACCCGCGTGATCGATTCCCCAAGAGAACGATTGATTGCCATCCTGACCAACAACTTCGTCCCCTGCAACGGGCGCTTCCCGACCCTGATCATGCTTGCCACCGTTTTCGTAGCGGCCGCCTTTCCCCCGGCATTTGCCTCCTTCGCTGCGGCGGGATCAGTTGTCGGTGTGGTGCTGATCGGTGTCTTTTTCACCTTGATCATTTCGTGGGCGCTCTCGAGAACCATCCTCAAAGGAGAAGCCTCAGCCTTCACACTGGAATTGCCTCCCTACCGCCGCCCAAAGGTCGGGCAGATCCTGTATACCTCCCTGATCGACCGTACCATCTTCGTGCTCTGGCGTGCCATTCAGACTGCCGCTCCCGCTGGTGCAGTCATCTGGGTTCTCGGTAATATTTTCGTTGGCGAGACCAGCATTGCGCAGCATATCGCCAATTATCTGAACCCATTTGGCTTGCTTCTGGGGTTAGATGGTGTCATTCTGCTGGCTTACATCATCGCCATCCCTGCCAATGAGATCGTGGTGCCGACCATGATGATGGTCTACATGGGTGTCGGCATGATGACCGACATCCCTGGCCTGACCGAGCTGCACACACTGCTGGTCGGGCAGCATGGCTGGACAATGCTGACTGCCGTCAACCTGATGCTGTTCGCTTTATTACACAACCCCTGTGCAACCACGATCATGACGATCTACAAAGAGACGAAGTCTTACAAATGGGCAACCCTCAGTGTGGTCCTCACCCTGGGGACGGCCATTATCGTCACATTCCTGACGGCAAGTTTTGCACGCCTGATGGGCTGGGTATAAAATACATATAACCCTTGTATCAATCACAATTAAACAAATGGCAGGGCAGTGTATACACTGCCCTGCCATTTTTCATTCTTACTTCAAGAATCTAGTTCTGGTTGCTCTGCGGAGCCGAATTCTGCTGCCAGCGACCACCGCGTCCATTGCCCATCATTCCGGGACCAAATTGTCCACCGTTGGGAACTGCATCGCCGTCATACATCGGGCAGTCGCCGGTGCCATATCCGCCGTAACCACCCATCATGCCGCCGTGACCGAAACCGCGTGAGCCCATCCAGTCAGCCTGATCTTGTGTGATGACGCCAGCAGCCGCAGCTACATCCAGCCCTTTGGCACGGGCATCCTGCATCAGAGCAGGGATCTCGTCAGCGCTGAAGCCTTCAGCCAACGCGATCTGATAGAACGTTTCGCCAGCATCGTGGCGGGCTTCGAAATCTTCCAGGCTCAGGCCAAGGGCGTCGGCCATGGCCTGTTCCATGTAGTCGTGCATCGGACCAACGCCATCCATTACGCCGCGTTGGCCATAAGGCGGCTGCCCACCCTGTGCGGCGACCACGCCAACGCTCAGAGCGCCCAGCGCCAAGATTACCAGTACAACGATCCAAAGTGTCTTTTTCATTGTGTTACTCCTTTTCAATGTATTGCAAGGATATCCTTGCCGTTTATCTATCCAAAGGATACTCCTTGATTGTAAAGAGTTTGTGAAGAAAAGAATAAGGTTGTTGAAAGAATAGGACTATGGGTTGCGTGTGGATGTCCCCGCGGTTACAGAGGCTGTGGACAAGTTGGGACAACAAACAAAGACTTCCAAGTTTTTTGAAAACTCGGAAGTCTGCTTTTTAGGCATTTCCGGAGGTTGAGTACCGCGAAGGGAGTACACTTGCACCGCACTCCCTTCGGTACAGTGCAGGTGTCGAGACCATCAGAGTGCCGATAATTTTATTTTCTCTGGTTACTTGTTGGTTTCGATATGCTCCTCACTAGCGTTCGAAGCTACTCAACCAACGGAGTGTCCTATTCTTCCCCCACCATCAACTTGATCCGTTCCCAGGGCTTCAAATTTTCTTCTTCCGCCAAAATCGTCTTCAACTCATACATCTCATCGCGCATGGCGGCGGCCTTCTCGAATTCGAGATTTTTAGCGGCTTCTTTCATCTCTTTTTCCAACTGGGCGATGATCTTCTGCAGCTCGCCGCGCGGCATGCCGCTGCCTTTCAC
>JBAVJG010000718.1:0-5279 GCA_049687655.1 Anaerolineales bacterium
CCAGATGCTGAAGCTGGTCTGGTTGAACCACTCAGCATGCGCGAACTGGAGGTGCTACAGGTTATCGCTGAAGGGTTGTCCAATCAAGAAGTGGCGAACCGACTTTATCTCTCGTTACATACGGTCAAGGTCCACGCCCGCAATATATATGCCAAACTTGGCGTCAAGAACCGCACCCAGGCGGTTGCCAAGGGAAGGACTCTGGGTATCTTGTCACAAACCTAAAAGCCGGAACAGTTCATTTCGGCATCCCTGATTTATTCCACCGAGAACAGCGGACCGGCACATAGCGGTCCGCTGTTTCATTTCCCCAGATATCTGCAAATAATCCCTGGATAACTCTTTCGACGCATGACAGTAATACCGTCTGGCTGTTACATTTGTGGCAGGATGATAGTTGACAAACGCAATTTCAGAACAGATCCAGATGGGCTTCAACTCAAAGATGTAGCTAAACCAATCCCCAAAGATACGGAAAGGGGAAATGCCCGTCATCTATAACAAAATTTCGTAGTAATCATAATATCAAATCTAAGGAGCAATAATCATGAATAATAAAAATAATGAAAAACCTCGAACAAACATGATCGGGGCAGGTCTTGCCATAGGTGTTGGTGTTGGACTTGCCATTGGCTCGGCAATGGGTAATCCTGGCGCGGGATTGGCGATTGGTATCGCACTAGGTATTTCTGTTGGTGCAGCACTACAAAACAAGAAAAATTCTGAATAAGGTGATGAATAACCCCCAATTGGAGATACTTTAGATGAAGATATTGAAGAAAAAAACAACCAGATTAGGCATTGTCACACTTTTTATTGTTGCATTAACGGCCGTTTTCATCATCTATTTGGGTGAGAGAGAAACTGCCGTTAGCGTCCCCAACAATGCCCAGGCAGGCGATCTGACAGTCGAACCTTGCATCGTCGAATTTGAATCTGGCGCCTACGATGCCGATTGCGGCACAGTAATCGTTCGAGAAAATAGGGAAAAGGCAGACTCTCGCCTTATCGCTCTGCCCGTCACCCGTATACATGCCACATCAGAAAACCCTGCCGAGCCAATTTTCTTTTTAGGAGGCGGACCAGGGAGTAGCAATATGCACATTGAACCATTTGCAGCCATTTTTGCCAACCATGATTTTGTGATGGTCGGCTATCGCGGCGTGGATGGTTCCGCCGTGTTAGATTGTCCAGAAGTGGCACAGGCAATCAAGGGGGATGGGGTTGATGTATTGAATAAACAATCACATGCTGGCATGTCGGCAGCGATGCGCCAATGCGCTGAACGACTACAGGCAGATGGGGTCGATTTAGACGGCTACTCCATTCAGGAAGTGATTGGCGATATGGAAGCGGCACGAGATGGGCTTGGATACGAGCGTATCAGCTTGCTCAGTGCAAGCTATGGAACGCGTGTGGCACAACTTTATGCCAATCACTATCCCGCCCGCATCGTCCGTTCGGCGATGATGGGCGTGAACCCGCCCGGCCGCTTTGTCTGGGAACCCGACATGATCGATGCTCAAATCGAGCAATACGCCCGGTTGTATGCCCAAACGGACAACCCACGTACCGCTGACTTAGCCGAAACAATGCGAAGTGTCAGCCATAACATGCCTAAGCGATGGTTATTTTTAAAGATTGACCCCGGCAAGGTGAAAGGGACAACCTTTGTGATGCTATTCCATAGTGATACAGCCGCTATCGTGTTTGACGCCTGGTTGGCGGCTGCAGAAGGGGATTCTAGTGGATTAGCACTCATGTCACTGGCATATGATTTTGTCATGCCCGACCAGAGCGTCTATGGTGAATTCTTCTCGAAAGGGATCAGTTCCGATTATGATGCCAATCGTGATTATTTCACCGAAATGGATCCTCCAGATTCAATTATCGGTGCACCACTCTCTAAATTAATCTGGGGCAGTGCAACCGATGAGGACGGGGTGACGTGGCCGACGCAGTTGATGCCCGCAGAATTCCTACAAGTATATCCATCTGATGTGGAAACGCTGTTGATCAGCGGCAATATCGATTTTTCGACCCCAGCCGAATTTGCAACTGAAGATCTATTGCCCGCATTAACCAATGGCACACAGGTCATTTTATCTGAGATGGGGCATGTCAATGATGTGATGAGCTTACAGCCAGAAGCGATTCAGCGGTTGCTAACCAGCTTTTTTGACAGTGGCGAGGCAGATGATTCACTCTTTGTTTATGAACCGATGGATTTTCAGGTAGAGAGAGGTTTTCCTCAATTAGCAAAATTGGGGCTGGGTGCTGCGTTGGCATTGATCGTCGTTGTTATTGGGGTGGTTTGGTTTGTTGTGCGCCGCGTGCGGCACGCGGAAAAGAATTAATGATAATAAAGCACGGCACCGACTATTGTGAAGCGCAGTGAAATAACAGTAGGTGCCGTCGATTAAGAAGGAGCAGTATGATGACTTCAAACCCAAATAATGAAAAAAATGATTCGGGCGAGTATCGCAATAGGTGTTCGTACAATGTTTAATAACTTGCGTGAAAAAATAAAAAGAATTCCACTCTTTATCAAAATTCCTTCTCTTCTGATCCTTTTAATAACCTTTGTCTATTTATCCATCGTTGTTACTGTGTGGCCGCAGGATTATTTCTGGGTTGAAAGAGAGAATGCCACAATGCCTGTTTGGGTTCGGGGCAATATCGAGTCCAACGTATTTGTGATATTCAATCATGGCGGTCCGGGCAGCTGTGGCACTTTAGAATCAATTATCGAGGTCAATCCGGGAAACGGCCGTATGGATCATGAATCCCCATTTAAAGTTTTGGAAGATAAGTATGCAATGGTGTATTGGGATCAAACGCATGCCTGCATGTCTAAAGGGAGTGCAGACCCCAATGACAGCAGACCGGATGATTTTGGGCAAGATTTAGCTGTCGTCATTGATGAATTGGAAAAGCGGTATGATGTTCAAAAAATATTCATTATCGGTCAAAGTTGGGGACATACAGTTGCCATGAATTATCTGACCGCTGGGGATGATTGGCGCGAAAATCAGGGCAAAATTGATGGTTACATCATTTACAAAGGAAATCACGATATGGCAATGCCCTATGAAATTGTAAAACCACAAATTCTAGAATATGCGCAACAACAGATAAACAACAATACGGATGTAGAGCATTGGCAGGAAGTAAAAACATTTTACGAAGAGCGTCCCACCCTGACAACTGCATCAGACTTTGCAGAGCATGGGCATTATGTGTTTAATGTGATGGGAAGTCCCATTTCCCTCTCTGATCGCATCTTAGCTTCAGTAAAAGCGTCACTCTTTTCTCCTTTTAATGGACTTCCTGTCTATCCCAATAACAGGCGTACCAACCAGGCAGAAGAATTCATGTCATTCATTACATCCGATACGAGCATGACAGAGGTTGTTCACAGGATTGATATTCCAACATTGCTGGTTTATGGAAGAAAAGATTTGATGGCGCCGGTTGGGGTAGGAGAATTCATATACAACGAAATTGATACAGACGAGGCAGACAAAACATTGCTAATCCTGGAGCAGTCGCGTCACGGAGCCGAGAATGGAGACATAGAAATACTGCAAAGTGCAGTCATTGAATTTGTTGAAACATATCGATAAACAAACCTACCCCCCGCGTTAAGCGGAATGGCTGTGCCATAGGCAACGTAGCTCGAATCAAGAAGTGGCTAACCGGCTTTATCTCTCGTTAGATACGGTCAAGGTCCACGCCCGTAATATATATGCCAACGAATAAAGCGGACTGCTTAAAGTGGTTCGCTTTTTCTTTCCCCAGATACCTGTAAATAATCCCTGAATAACTCTTTCGACGCATGACAGTAATACCTTCTGGCTGTTACATTTGGAGCACGATGAAATCTGGCAAACGCAATTTCAAAACAGATCCAGCTGCGCCAAGAGTCTACCAAATCAGACTCGAAGGTCACCTGGGCCGTCAATGGACGGAATGGTTTGATGGCTTGACCATCACGCTGGAAAATAACGGAGACACCGTCTTGACCGGTCCGGTAGTCGATCAGGCCGCATTGCATGGATTGCTAAGAAAAGTTAGTGATTTAGGAATTCCGTTGCTATCGGTCAATCAAGTTACGTCCGACCCGGAAGATGTGCCGGATTTGAAGCAGTAAGTTGAGACAAGCTGCCTGGAAAAAGATCTGCTATTTCAATGTCACCTTGAGTGACAAAAATAAAAAGGAGAAAAGAATGGAAATAAATCAGAAAGCCGCCACAATGGATCGGAAAGTACTACTTTCAACAATATGGATATTTGCAGCGTTCAACTATTTGTATTGCGACATTATTTCGTTAATGGATTCAGAGTTACTCAGGCAATATTTGACTGGAAAAGTCAATGGCATGGAATTTACCCAAGGCTTCCTGCTGGGAGCCGCGATATTAGTGGAGATTCCAATCATTATGGTTCTCCTGTCCCGAGTGTTGAAGTATAGAGTCAATCGCTGGGTAAACACCATTGCCGGTGTAATTATGACACTTGTGCAAACCGCGTCCCTGTTTGCCGGAACGCCAGCCATGTATTACGTATTTTGCAGCGTTCTTGAAATTGCGGCAACTGTCCTGATCGTGTGGCTTGCATGGAATTGGCGCCACGCTGAAAGTTAGTCCTGAAATAAAGATTAAATCAAAATCATACCCTGGCTGGGTGTGGATAGAAAAAGTAAATAAACAAGGAGAATAAAATGAACACAAACAAAAACGCATCTCAATTCACCAATGTATCACTACGTACGGCAGCAATTGTCGCCGGCTTGGGATTATTGATCATGGCGATCCTGGCACCCATTGCCCAGTTTGGTGTTATGCAAAAGCTTGTCATGCCCGGAGACGCAAAAGCCACAGTTGAAAATATCATGGCTTCTGCCGCGCTATTCCGCACAGGGATATTCATCTTCCTGTTCGTGGCAATTCTCGATGTAGTTGTGGCTTGGGGGCTCTATACTTTACTCAAGCCCGCAAACAAGAGACTCTCTTTGCTTGCTGGGTGGTTTAGGGTAGTGTATGCCGCAATTTTTGCAGTCGCCCTGACCAATCTGCTTAATGTTTTGCAGCTTCTCAATGGCATTGACTCCTTGAAAGCAATTGAACTAGATCATTTGTATGCTCAGGGAATGTTATCTTTGAACACATTTCAATCTGGATGGGATATTGGGCTGGTGATTTTCGGTTTGCATTTGCTGGTTGTTGGGTACCTGGCATTCAAGTCTGGTTACGTCCCCAAATGGCTGGGCGTTTTAC
>JBAVJG010000719.1:0-9010 GCA_049687655.1 Anaerolineales bacterium
AACAAGGTCAAGATCACGGCCTGGTACGGAGAAGACCTGGCAAACGAATTCTTCTACCTGGAGCTGGCCGATAATGCTTACAACGGCATCGACCTGAACTTCCTGATCGTCAACAACCCCACCAGTCTCAGGTTCCGCACCGATTTCGACGAGGAGGGAAAGGAAACGCTCTTTGGCACGGTACGCCGTAACCTGGTTGAGGAGGAAAAAGCCATGCGGGCTGGGCTGGCCCCTGGTCAGATTCGCGAGGGGTTGCGCTGCTCGCAGATCGTCTTCACTCACGTCGAAACTTTTCTGACCATGATGGCCCATCACGCCTTCTTCCTGGAGCCGCTCACCTACGTCTCGGCCTGGATCTTCGAGAAACGCGGCTTTGCCTACTCCAAAGGCCACCAACTGATGGACACCATCCACAGGGAATTCCAACCTGGCGGCGAACTGCACAAAGCCCTGGACGGGAGCACGCCCTTTCGCCAGCCCGATCAGTGGGGAACTGTTCGTGGCCGCGCCTGGGCCATCCACGACGGCATCCTGGAAGCCATCGACAGGAAATGGGATGATCTGAAGATGATCAAGCAGGTTGGTCGTCACGCCGGGGCGAACACCTTTCCGGGTGCGGAGTACTAGGATTAGGAGCCGCGATGTCTCAACGCTTTCAACTCACCCGCGCTGCCGAAGTGGAATCCCTGGGGATTTTCCGCGACTTCATCACCGAATGCTGTGCCAGATACGAGGTCCCGAACGATACCGTCCTTGATTTGAAACTGGCGGTGGACGAAGCCTGCACCAACATAATCACACATGGGTACAAAGGCATGGACCCCGGCTCGATCATTCTCTCCTTCCGCATCCAACCGGACCGCATCCTGGTCCAGATCACGGACTTTGGTCATGTTTTCGAGCCGGTAGCAGGCCCAAAGCCGGACCTCGAAGCGGCACTCGAAGATCAGGAGTTGGGCGGTCTGGGGCTGTATCTGATCTACCAGACTATGGACAACATCGATTACAATTCCTCCGAAGACGGGAATACGCTGACGTTTACGAAATATATTAAATGACCATGACGCATGGAATTATGTCACCCTGAGCGGAGCGAAGGGTCTTCCGCGCTTCGCGCGGGGACCCTCACCTGCACTACACCACACCTGCCCCACTAAGCGGCGCGGTGCGGGGAACGCAGTGCGGTGTGCAAGTGTCACTCCCTTCAGTCGTTCAGAATGACAAAATATGGAATTCCAATCAAACCCTTACCTTATCTGGCAACTGGTCCCTGGCATTATCACGCTGGGGATTGGATTGTATATCCAGAGCCGACCGGTAAAAAAGCGCGAGTCGAATGTGTTTTCCGTGCTCATGTTTGGGGGCTCACTCTGGGCTTTTGCGAACGCGATCCAATTGCTTACCCCAAACCCGGGCTGGCAGAAAATCTGGAACTATATCACCTTTCTGGGAATCATGACCGTGCCAACCGCCTGGTTCCTGCTGTCTGTAAAATTGACCGGTTTCATCCAACAGCGGGTTGAAAAAGTTGAGAAGTGGTTCTGGGCCCTCCCTGCAATTTTGTATTTACTTCTGCTGACAACCGGCTTTCACAAATTGTTTTTTACTTCCTTTGAAATCGTCAATGTCGGTGGGTATGCCTCTTTAGAGAACAGTTATGGTCCATTGTTTTTCGTCCACACTGGCTATTCCTATCTGTTGATGATTTCCGGGATCGTCATTTTGGGTGTTTCGCTTGTGAGGAATTTCAGGCGATACGGTATCCAGGCGTACGGTCTGATCGTCGGTGTCCTTGCTCCTCTGATCGGAAACGCATACTTTATCTTTGGCTCGCCACCAGCAGGCTTCCCGGACCCCACCCCGATTATTTTCACGGTCACCGGAGTGGCTTTTGCCTGGGCTATCTTCGGGGGCCATATCCTGGAAGTTGTGCCCTTGGCCCATGATGTCATCGTGCAGAAGCTCTCGACCGGAATCGTGATTTTGGACCTGGAAAAAAATATCAGGGACATCAACCCGGCAGCCATCGATATCCTGGGATTACTGGCGCAAAACTATGTGGGACATTCGTTCCCGGAATTGGTCAAGAAGAACCCGGCCATCAGCGAGACGATCCTTACAGCTTTAAGTAGCCCTTCCGATAACGGCTCGAATATACAAATCACCAACCCGAAAACAGGCCGCGTTTTTGACACCCTGATTTATCGAGTGGATGACAGGCATGGAAATCTAACCGGTCGGTTGATCCAATTAAGTGATATCAGCGAAAAGATCCAAGCGGAAGCCAACCTTGTTACCGTTCAGGAAACGCTCGAATCCGTGCTGGATACACTCCAGGACAGCTATTTCGAGGCTGATGCTGCCGGGGTGATCACCTATGCTAATACAGCCTTCATAAAAGCTTTAGGATTTGCTGAGGATGAGGTGATCGGCAAACATTTCCGGCATTTTACGCAGCGGAAATCGGTGCGTGACATCTTTCAAAAATTCAGTCAGGTGATCGAGACCAAAACGCCGCTCGAACCGTTCAGATATGATTACCGGGCCAAGGACGACCGTATCTACATGGCCGAGACAACCGTCTCACCCATTATCGAGGGCGAGACGGTGATCGGGACACGTGGTGTCATGCGTGAGATCACAGACAGAGTCATGGCGGAAGAAGCGTTGCGTCAAACGAAGGAAGAAGCTGAGACGCGCGCCGAGCAACTGGCTGCTATCAATCGCATTTCGATGATTGTCAACCAATCCCTGAATCTGGATGACATTTTGCAAGCCTTATGCCTGGAACTGACCAAAATCTTCCCCATCCGCAACGCGGGCATCGGGTTGCTGGGCGCGGATAAAGAGTCTCTGGAAATCGTTGCCTTCCATGCTTTAGATCCGGCTGAAAAGAGCGCTCTGGGCATGGTGTTGCCGTTCGAAGGGAATCCGTCTTCGCAAGAGGTGATTGAAAAGAAGAAGACTGTTGTGGTTCAAGATGCGCAGAACGATCCGCGTATGAGTTCGTTGGCGGATATTTCCAGATCGCGTGGGACAAAATCGATCATGATCGTGCCCTTATTGACGCGCGGCGAAGCCATCGGGACGATCGGCATGCCAGCCAGGGACCCCCAGTATGTCTTCACCCAAAATGAATTGGATCTGGCCGGTACCATCGCCAGCCAGATCGCCGCGGCGATTGATAACGCACGCCTGTATGCCCGGACAGAACTTGCCCTGGACGTAGCAGAGCGTGACCTCGAGATTGGGCGTCAAATTCAATCCGGCTTTTTCCCGGAGGAACTGCCGGAGATCCCGGGCTGGGAGATCGCCGCGCACTTCCATGCCGCCCGCCAGGTGGCCGGGGATTTCTACGATGCCTTCCAATTCAGGAATTCCAAGCTTACGGCGTTCGTCATCGCGGATGTTTGTGATAAAGGCGTTGGCGCGGCGCTGTTTATGGTCCTGTTCCGTAGCCTGTTGCGCGCCTTTAGCGAGAGAAAGGTAGATGTCAGCAATGTAGAAGAACATCTCCTGAGAATCATCTTGAACACGAACAACTTCATCGCTGAATATCACGGCCGGTCGAACATGTTTGCCACCCTGTTTTTCGGGATTCTTGATCCCGATAGTGGAGTTCTGTACTATGTCAATGGAGGCCACGAGCCGCCAGTCATAATGGATAAAGATGGCGCAATAACCCGCAGACTAATGCCGACCGGCCCGGCTGTGGGTTTGTTCCCTGACCTGGAATTCCAGGTGGAACAAATTCAGATGGAGGTAGGCGACCTGCTGGTTGGCTTTACCGATGGGGCGACAGATGCCAAAAACAGCGCGGGAGAACTGTTTTCCGAAGAGCGCTTGTTAACTAGTATCGCGTCACCGTGGACTTCCATCTTCAGCATGTTTTTTGAACTGACCACCGCACTGCAAAAACACATTGGGAAACAAAAGCAATTCGACGATATCACGCTGATCTCGTTCAGGCGCAAATTGACTCCGGATATTGATCATCATGCGATTTGTCGCGTTGCCCGGTTAGATGTACTGGGTGAGTTGCGCAATTTTGCAGAGCAGGCGGCTACTCACAGCGGGCTAAACCATGATGATATCTTTGCCTATAAATTGGCAACGGAGGAAATTTGCACCAACATCATCCAATATGGATACGAAGGAGTCAAACCGGGTTTAATCTCATTGTTCTTCGACGTTGAGGGGAATGTAGCCAGGCTGACCATCCGGGACGATGGAAAATATTTTTCACCGGAGCAGGCCGAAAGTCCGAACATTGAAGCGGGTTTGGATGAGAGAGAAATCGGCGGACTGGGAATCTATTTGGTCAAGGAACTGATGGACAACGTAACTTATAATAAAACAGATGAAAATATCAATCAGTTTATTCTGGAGAAAGAGTTGAAATAGCCGATTTCAGAAATAATAGATTTGTCATTCTGAGCCCTGCAAGGGCGAAGAATCCCCGCGCGGAGCGCGGGAGACCCTTCACTTCGTTTGCATCACCCGATGTCCTTCGGGAGGGTGACATAAAAGGAGCATGGAATTATGGAGATTCAAGACAAACAGGTGGATGGAGTCACCGTCCTGAGCCTGACAGGCAGCATCGATGCGATGAGCGCCCCGAAGATTACAGAATACATCCACGAGCTGGTGGCCAAAGGGAACATAAAACTGGTCGCGGATTTCAGCGGGGTGGATTACACCAGCAGCGCCGGATTGCGTGTCTTGCTGGGCGCCATTAAAGAGACACGTGCCCAGAGCGGCGACATGCGCCTGGCAGATGTTCAGCCGGACGTGTTTAAAGTCCTCAATTTGAGCGGGTTTACCAATATCCTGAAATTATTCGATGACCTGGATTCCGCTGTCGCCAGTTATGCATAATATTCTATGATGGCAGTGAAGACGAAACCGCGTGTTGCGCTGGTAATCGGCTCGGGCAGCGTCAAATGTGCGGCTGCGCTGGGATTGATGAAGGTACTCGAGCGCGAAAATATTGACGTGGATTTGGTGGTCGGTTGCTCCGGGGGTGCGATCTATGCCGCTTTGATCGCGTTGGGATGGTCCGTAGAAAAAGCAACTGAGGCCACCCTGCGTATGTGGACGCGCGAAGTGACGTCCAAACGCAGCACGAAGGCGATGTTGCAGCTTATCCTGCCGTGGATCTTCAAATTCGACGAGACCTTCGGATTGATCGACGATTCTCTCATCAACCGCAGGCTGGGTGCCGGTTACGACGGTGCGACCTTTGCCCAGACTCGCATCCCGCTCTTCGTGACTGCCACTGACCTGTATAACGGCGAGCAGGTTGTGATGTCCGAGGGCAGCGTGGCGGAAGCTGTCCGGGCCAGTATGTCCATCCCGTATATCTTCCCGCCTTACAAAGTGAACGGTCGATACCTGGTCGATGGCTACCAGAGCGATCCGCTGCCGATCGGAGTCGCCATCAAAGAGGGTGCTGACATCATCATCGCGCTAGGATTTGAGAGCCCGTACCAGGAGCAGGTCACCTCGCTGATGCGCTACAACTTCCAGATCAGCAGCGTGACTTCGAACAACCTGCTCAAGACCAACTTTGCCTTCCATAATCTGGCGCATCACTCCGAGATCATCCCCATCTTGCCCGAGTTCAAGCACCGCATCAAACTGTTCGACACGGATAAGCTGCCGTACGTGATCGAAGAGGGAGAGCGCGCGGCGGAAGCGCAGTTGGCTTACATCAAAGGACTGATTGGTATGTGAGGGAGGAGGTGGTGAAACACCTTTCTTTCAGGCCAAATCTGTAGGCTTTTTGAGAATTCCTTTGAAAGTTTCCTTTTTTCACAACAAGAGCGCGTTCGGTAATTCAAAATGTACGTTTCCCGTGTGTCATTCTGAGGAGCGGCACTTAAACCTCACTGCGTTCGTTGCAGTGCAGGTGAGCGACGAAGAATCTCCGATTACACAGCAATTTTTACAACAAAGTTTAGATTCTTCGCTCCCTACGGTCGCTCAGAATGACATGTTGAGCGTAGTGGGTGTCTTGAAAATTCATTTTTTAATGAGATCAATTACCGAGCGCTTTCAGCAAATCTGAGTTAAAAGAGGTAGTCGCTATGACCGCAAAAAAACGCATCGCCCTGGTAATCGGCTCCGGCGGGATTAAGTGTGCCGCCGCGATTGGGTTGTGGCGGGTCTTGCAAGAGGAGAACATATCCGTGGACAGCGTTGTCGGTTGCAGCGGAGGCAGCATGTATGGCGCACTGATCGCTAACCATGCGGATGTCGAGGCCATGGCGGAATGGTCTCGGGGTCTATGGACCAGCGACATCATGCAAGGCTATACTGAGAGTTTGAAAGCCAGCAAAGACGGGACCCTACGCTTCAACGAGCGCAGCGGGCTGGTGGATGATTCGGCCTTGAATAAAAAACTCGAAAAAGTATTTGGAAGCTTGTCTTTTTCAGATTTGCAGTTACCGTTCAAAGTCGTCGCAACGGATATGCTCACCGGTGAAAAGGTGATCCTTTCCGAGGGGAACCTTTTCGAAGCCATCCGCGCCAGCCTGGCCATCCCGATCATCTTCCCGCCCTGGGAAGTGGACGGACGCCTGCTGATCGACGGTGCCGCCTCAGACCCGCTGCCGGTGGATGTAGCCATCCAGGATGGCGCAGACATCATCATCGCGATGGGCTTTCCGCTGGATTACCGTGCTCGCTTCCGCTCGATGACCGCCGTCCAGGAGCAACTCAACAGCATTTATATCAACAACATCCTGACCTCCACCTACGCCTTTTACAACCTGGCGCACCACGCCGAGATCTTCCCGGTCATCCCGGAGTTCGACGGGCCGATCTCCATGTTCGATGTAGAGGAAATCCCGGATGTGATCGAACGCGGGGAGGCGGCCACTCGCGCGCAGTTGCCGCATATCCGACGATTGTTGAAGACAATTCAGTGAAATTTTGATTGTCAGTTTGAGCCCCGGAAACGGGGCTATTTTCATTTCATTCTCAAAGGTGATGATTGTCGCCCGCGTTGGTGACATTAGAGCCTGTAAAGTCGCATCCACTTTCGGTATTATGATAGTACAGCTTGTTCTAATTTTCACAAAACCCTTTGCCTTATTCTCTCTTCCATAATGATTGGGTACCGATCAGGAGGCCGATATGACAGCCACTCAGGATAAACCGCTACAGTTTGACCGCAAAGCGCGCATGAAAATCCCCTTCCAGGACCTGGACTTGCGTTCGCCGGAAGAGCGCATCCATGACTTCGAGGATGTGGTCATCGCCTTCGATGAAGAACGCGCCATGCGGGAAGCTACCCGCTGTATCCATTGCCCCGACCCTGCTCATTGTGTCAAGGCCTGCCCGGTCCACAACGACATTCCCACCGCGATGAGCTTGATCGAGCAGGGGCTCTTCCTGGAGGCCGCCCAGGTCTACCACCAGACCAGCACGCTACCCGATATCTGCGGACGGGTCTGCCCGCACGAGCAGCTTTGCCAGGGCGCCTGCCCGCGCGATAAACGCGGAGAACCCGTCCTGACCGGCGCGCTGGAAGCCTTTGTGATCGACTACGAACGCGAGCACCAGCCCTATCAGATTCCCGTCGGCGAGCCTACCGGGGCGCAGGTGGCTGTGGTCGGAGCCGGGCCTGCAGGCTTGGCTGTAGCAGAAAAACTGGTGGAACAGGGACACGCGGTCACGATCTTCGACTCCAAGCCTGCTCCCGGTGGTCTGTTGATCTACGGCATCCCCAACTTCAAACTGCCGAAAGATGTGGTCTGGAACAATTGGCATGACCTGGAAGAGGCCGGGGTCAAATTTGTGGGGAACACCTACATTGGGAAAGACAAAACCGTCGATGACTTGTTTGCCGATGGCTACGAAGCCGTTTTCCTGGGGGTCGGGAGCGGGATCGATGCTAAGATGGAAAAGACTCCTGGCACCGACCTGCCCGGCATGTACGAGGCCACCGACTTTCTGATCCGCGGCAATGTCCAACCTCGACACCTGCCCGCGGACATGAACGAACCTCTGCAGGTCGGCGGTCGCGTGGTGGTCATCGGCGGCGGCGACACGGCCTCCGATTGCCTGCGCACCGCGCTGCGCCTGGGCGCTGAGGAGGTCACCTGCCTGTACCGCCGCACAGAGAACGAGATGCCCGGTGGAAAGAAGGACCGCCAGATGGCGCAGGAAGAAGGCGCGAAATTCCGCTTCCTGACCCAGCCGGTCAAGTTCATCGCAGGGGGGGATGGTCACCTGGCGGCCGTGGAATGCATCGAAATGGAACTGGGCGAGCCGGACGATTCCGGTCGCCGCCGACCCGTTCCGATAGAGGGCTCGAACTTCAGCGTGGCCGCCGATACGGCCATCCTGGCGCTGGGCTACTGGCCCGACCCGGTCATCGGCGAAAACACCCCGGACCTGGAAACCCACAACTGGGGCCTGATCAAGATCGTGGATGAAGAGACTGGTACAACTACGCGACCGGGCGTTTTTGCCGGCGGTGACTGCGTTACCGGGCCGGCTATCGTGGGGGAGGCCATGGCCGCCGGAATTAAGTCGGCGCAGGCGATTGATGTGTATTTGAAGGGGAAGTAAACATCTTACCAAGCAAAGTAACAACCCCATCCCGATATTCGGGATGGGGTTGTTACTTTACAATCATGTCATTCTGAGGAGCGAAGCGACGAAGAATGACATAAGGGGAGTTACACGTCAAATGCCCATTCGCCCTGGCGCATAACGGGTTCGGTTGTGCCGTCATCTTGCAGGCCGTCGATGTCCATCTGGCCGGAGCCGATCATGAAATCGACGTGCACCATGCTGACGTTGCCACCGCGCGTCTTGAACTCCTCGTCAGATAAATTCTCAGCGCCTTTGAGCGTGAACTTGTAAGCGCGTCCGAGCGCCAGATGGCTGGCGGCGTTCTCGTCGATCAACGCGTCAAAAAACAGGTGTCCGCGCTGGGCGATGGGGGAACTGTGCGGAACCAGCGCTGCTTCACCCAGGCTGGACGAGCCTTCATCGG
>JBAVJG010000720.1:0-7568 GCA_049687655.1 Anaerolineales bacterium
ACTTTTCGGCCAGACGCCTTTTGTGCCCAATTCCTGCGCGGCGCGGAAGGGGTAACAGTCGCAGGCGCAGCAATTGCAGATGGCGTGCAAACCGCGTTCGCGCCACTCACTGTCGGCGGTGTGCATCAGGCCTCTTTTGTCGGCATGTCGGAGCAACTGGATGGCTTCTTCTTTGGTCAGGCGGCGTCCGTGACCACGGTCTAAGGCCTGGCGGGCGCCATCGTCCAGCCAGATGCAGGTTTCCACGGGACGGTTGCAATTCTCCCCCAATTTGCGGCAATCGCAGGGCTGCACAACGATCTCTTCCGCTGCTTCGATCATTTCTTCGACTTCGCTCAGGAGCATGACGGTATCATTTGGCAGTGCATTTTCTGCCTCAAGACCTTGCACCTTGCGCTCGATATTGTGTTTGTGCCTGCTGATGAACTCATCAAAGTATCGCCGGTTGATGACCTTTCGGTCTTCGGCCGGGATATCGTGCCAGTTCTCGTATTTGACGAAGTGATCCAGGCGCGCATAAAAATTGGAGTTTTTGTATTTGGTACGGCCGTCTTCAATCAACTTGTCGAGGATGCATCTTGAATATGCCTTATCCAGCAAATCGGCAGCCTCGGCGGGAGACAAAGTCAATTCATTGGTAACCTGCTGGAGGTCCAGGTGTCGATGCGCGATGCCCACGACCAGTTGCATCTCATCTTCATCCACCATCAAAGACAGATAAGGCTGCGCCTGCTCCCAGACGTCAAATATTTCTATAAATTGATCGGTTAAAGTTTTCGTAGTTGCCCTTCTCTCTAGACGTGTCCGTAATAATCTCGATGGACCACCACAGAGTAAGCATAATCCAACAACGTACCCCAACTGAAAACAGGGATATCGATCTCCCGCTGGATGGCGCGCGCAAAGGGCTGCATACCGGTGCATTCCAGCATCATGGCGCCCATATTGGGGTGCGCCTTGTAAAAATCGACCGCCACTTCGACGAACTCTTTTTCGGCTTTATTGTAATATGCTTGAGGTGGGTCTGTACGAGCGGGAGCATACCACAGGTGTTCAAATTCCGGACAGCGGCCGTCATCTTCAGCGCCCGTGACCACGTAATTGCTGCCTGAGCGAACCCCCACATTTTCGAGATGTTCGGGTAAGAGTTGTTCCTGGCGTGCAACCAGAATGCCGACTACCTTCTCAGGGCCGATCAACTGCTGGGCAAAAGGCACCTGCAATAGGCTGGACATGAAGACGGGCACATCTACATAACCGGCAATTGCTTTCTGGAAGTAGGCGAAGTATCCACACTCCGCCGCGATAGCGCGGCAGCCCATGCTTTCCAGCTTTTTCGCCGCGCGTTGGATTGGTTCCAGGCAGGGAGATTTGTCCTCTTCGTGCACTAAAGCCCAGATGTCCACCCCTTCTACGATCTCATACTGCACCGGGAACGGGAACGCGCTGGCATTGCGCACATCACCTGGGAAGCCCGGATAGACATCGTCCAGGATGATGATGCCCAGGCCCATGCCATAACAGCGGTGGTCCTTACGAGCCTTAATATAGTTGATACCCAAATCGCGATTCTGATACATGAGACATCTCCTTTCAAATGCTCTCAGAGCTTGAATGAAACAACATATATCCAGTATAACGATGAAGGCTTGATTTTCTCGTGTAACTCTTCCTCTTTTTGCAATTCAAACATCACCTTCGGAGTGAATAATATCTGCATCGAGTATACTTTGACGAACTTACCTAATGGAGGCGGTCATGAGCATTACCCAGAGCAATTTCCAATCCATTAACGCACCCAGGTTTCAGAAACTTTCCCGGGATCAGCTAGAACGAATCCATAATGCCAGTTTGGAAATCCTGGAGAGGACCGGAGTCCGATTACACTTGCCCGAGGCGGTTGAGTTGCTGAAGGATGCGGGAGCAGATGTCGGTGAGGGGGGACGCGTCCGTATCCCATCTCATCTGGTGGAATGGGCTCTCAGTGTTGCACCCAAACGGGTGGTGCTGGCTAATCGCAAGGGCGAGCGCGTAATGCCGCTTGAACGCAACAACGTGTTTTATGGACTGGGCTCAGATTGCCCGAATGTGATCGACATCCATACGGGGGAACGGCGTTCCGGGGTTCTCCAGGATATTGTCGATAGCGCACGAGTCTCTGACGCGCTGCCGAACATCGATTTTCTCATGTCGTTTACGATCGCCAGCGATCTCCCGCAGGCACATGCGGACCTGTACCAGATGCAGGCCATGCTGTCCAACTCGACCAAGCCCATCCTGTTTGTAACCACTGAGTTCGAGGGTTGTGAAAAGGCGGTGGAAATGGCGGAGGTCGTAGCCGGTGGGCCTGATGCCCTGCGTCGCAATCCGCTCTGCGCGTTGTATATCAATGTGACCGCGCCCCTGGTGCATAACGAGGAAGCCTTGCAAAAGCTGCTCTTCATGGCTGAGAAAGGCTTGCCCACCACCTATACCCCGGTCGTGCTGCGCGGAGCCACCGGACCCATCACTCCCGCTGGCGCAGTTGCGTACGCCAATGCAGGCGAACTGGCGGGATTGGTCCTGGCCCAGCTCAAACGCCAGGGCGCTCCCGTGATCTTGAGCGGCGGCACCCAGGATATGCTGGACATGCGCTCCACGCTGGATATCTATGCCTCTCCACAGAACCGCGTGCTGTGCGTGGAGATGGCGCACTACTACGGACTCCCGATCTTCGGCCTGGGCGGCGCTTCCGATTCAAAAATGCCCGATGAGCAGGCTGCCGCGGAGGTCGCATTCTCGTTGCTGACAGAGACTCTGGCAGGTGCCCACCTCATCCACGATGTCGGCTACCTGGAGGGCGGCATGACCAATTCCCTTGAGATGGTCGTGATGGCGGACGAAATGATCCGGTGGGTTAAAGAATTCATGCGGGGCGAGGATGTAAATGAAGAGACCCTGGCATTGGACTGGATCGATAAGGTCGGTCTCGAGGGTGACTTCCTGGCACTGAAGCATACCCGCAACCATTACCAGGAGGACTGGTACCCGAGCCTGTTCAACCGCACGAATTATACAAACTGGGCTGAGAACGGGAAAAAGACTCTGCGTGAGCGCGCACGCGATAAGATCGATCAACTCTTGGCGGAGCACCAACCTGAACCCCTGCCCGAAGATATAGCGCGGGGAATCCAGGACGTAATTGATCGTACTGTCAATTAGATGTACACAGTTTGCGAAAAGTATTTCTCCTATTTATTGGCGTAACTTCTGATTATTCAAGTGCATAAGCGCCAATAATTGCCCCGGTTACCACAAACAATCCTGCGAGAATAGCCTTCCAGTTAAAATGCGAATCGATTGCGATCAAAGCAACTGCTGTTAGTTGGGTGCTCAAAATCAGCAATAACCGGAAATTGGCTGTCGAAATCGAACTGTCTGAAATCACAAAACGCTGCAAAAAGTGGAGGCCGATAAAGCCGATTAAAACCGTTCCGCAGATAAGCAGGCTGCTGAGTAGAAACCTGTCCTGAGATAAAAACCTGTTTCCCGTTCCTACACCCCAGATGTAATAAGGAAGCCAAAGAATAGCTCCAGCAAGGATTACAGGTAGGGTCCGCATCAACTGGTTCATAATGTTTTCCTTTTGCATGTAATGATACAACCAAGTGAAATTTGTTTCATATATATAGGACTTACGCACATTGCGTAAGTCCTGATATAGTACTAATTCAATGCCCTCTCCGTCGGTGAGAAGTTGTATAATCTATATATACGATTATTGATTGTTTTCTTTTTATGATAGGGTGAGAATGATGGACAAGCCGTTTGCCTTACTGATCGAAGATGACCGCGATGTTGCGGCTCTGTTCCGGCATGTACTGGACATGGCTGGTTACCGCTCTGAGAGCGTTTATGACGGCCTGGAGGCTATGAAGCGTCTTTCCAATAGCCAGCCGGATGTGGTCCTGCTGGACCTGCAACTACCCGGATTGTCAGGGGTGGACATTCTCCAAAAGATGCGTGCTGATGAACGCATGAAGACTATCCCCGTGATTGTGATCACTGCCTATGCCTATGTTGCAAAGAGTCTGCCAATCGAGCCGGACCTGTTCTTACTCAAGCCTGTCGATATCCATGACCTGAGCAGCCTGATCCAACGCTTGCGCGACAAAAAAGATAAACTGCGCGAACCGCCTTATGATAAGGTCACGCACCTGTATACCGAGTCGTTTTTCTCGGTACGCTTGATATTTGCGCTGGAACGCGTCAAACGCATGGAACTGGAACGCTTCGGCGTTATGTTTGCGGACCTGCATCCATTTAGGAACATGCAGGAGACATTGGATGAAGATGTGTTGAACGCATTGCTGCGAAAAATGGCAGATCGTTTTAAAAGTTTGCTGCGTCCTTCAGATACCCTGGCATGGTCGGAGAAAGGGTATTTCCTGTCACTTTTTGAAGAGATTTCCACCGAAAATATTCCTGCCATGATCGCCAAACGTGTCGGCCAGGGCTTGAACGATTTTTTAAAGCTTCACGAAGTTGGCGATGGCCTGCGCACACAAATCGGAGTGATCATGTGTGACGATGGCTATGAAAGTGTCCAGCAGATATTGGATGATATCGATTTCGCCCGGGCTTATGTCAAGAACCAACCGGAGGTTGGCCACTGGGTATACTCGCGCGAAGAACTTGGACAGATGCGAACTGCTACCCCATAAGGGCTTTTCCAAATCATGTTGATTAAAAAAGAGCGCTTGCTGGCGGTCTTTTGAGTCTCATCTACCAGTCGCATCCCGAGGTAGTGTTGATCCCAGCAGATTTGCCTATTCTCTTGTACATGGTCACATCCGTGAACGGCTCGCCCAGGATGCCATCGTGGATGGCCCACGATCGCAAGCGGATACTGTCCACCGCTTCCGGCTTACGGAAAGGGCTGCTCCCGTTTAACAAGGGGACGTACTCGCCCCCTTCTGAAAACCCGGCATGATAGGCTTCCATACGACGACGTCCCATCTGGTAAGCCAGCCCGTAGCGCTCGAAGATGACCGCGTTATGATAGTACAGAGGTTCGACGAAGTACATATCGTGCCCCAGGCTTTCGATGAATTTCTCAAACGATACAATCGCCTCCGATAACATACGTAACCCGCTGCGCACCTGACCCGGAGCCAGCCCGGCTTCGAGGGCAGCTCGCTCGGCTTCGAGATTCCGCATCCGGGTGCCGAATCTGGTTTTGCGGCCATCAGGCATCCGGTCGACATTGAAGCGCGGGGAGTCGGGATCGTTCAGAATGTACAGTAAAATGTGGATCTGCCCGTTCATCGTGTCGGTCAGATGTCCATACAAAATGGGGTCCGGGAACCGTAGTTCGTGGAACAGCGACATTTCCACATCTGGTGATCCAGACTCGTAGTCGTATTTCAGGAAAGACTGCAAGCGCATGGAGTCGGCTGCCGGCAGGTTAAATTGGTCCAGCAATTGGGGCGGAATGACCCGGTTATAGATTTTTCGTTTTTCTTCTTCGGGGAGGCGGTTGATCCCGCCGATGGTAGATGGAGGCATAGTCCCTCGTTTTGTTATCGAACGCGCATTTCCCTCGCGGAGTCGCGCGCGCGATCGCGTTTGGCAATCGCTTCACGCTTGTCGTAGGATTTCTTGCCACGCGCCAGGGCAATTTCCACCTTGGCGCGTCCGTTTTTCAGGTAGACGCGCGTGGGGATAATAGTCATGCTCTTCTGGCGGACATCATCCCAAAGCTGGCGAATTTCTCTCTTATGCAGCAACAGACGCCGCGGGCGGACCGGGTCATGGTTGAAACGGTTGGCCTGTTCGTAGGGCGCGATGTGCGCGCTCATGAGCCAGGCTTCCTCCCCGTCTGTTTGCACGTAAGCCTCTTTCAGGCTGATCTGCCCGGCACGGATGGATTTGATCTCGCTGCCCTGCAGTGAGATTCCGGCTTCGAAGGTTTCAATCAGAAAGTATTCGAATTTTGCCTTGCGGTTGCTTGCAACTACCTTAATATTTTCCACATTTCGATGTTACCACATATGTCCAGTTCTCCAAGATCTGTATTAAATTGGACTTACGCACATTGCGAAAAGATACTGAAAATAAGGGGGGCGTGCGTAGCTCGCCCCCCTTATTTTCGGGCTTCCTCCGTATTTTTGCGTAAGTCCTGCTTAATAAATTTCAAATGACTCAATTCCAACTCACTCTCCCCGTCCAGGTGACCTGCAACACTGCCAGCATGCCCCTGTACATGTTTCGCAGCGTATCCTGGAATATCTGTCGGAAGTCCCGCTCTCGCCTCGTGGAGAATATGAATTACAGGATGCGATCCAGATGTTGGTCAAACGGAGCGGTCGCGTACGCGGTTACCGCATCGCCGCGAGATTGACCCTGACCAGCCCTGCCGATCTGCTGGCCTTAAACCGCCACTCTTTGGTCAACGGAAATTCAAAGCACCACTCGCTGCCTCAACACATTGGCGCAAACACAAGGTTGGTTCCGCCAATTTACATTGAGTCTGGTGTTGTGATTGGCGCAATTGTGAAATCGGACCGAATGTATATATTGAGCGGGGCTGTCATATTGATGATGGAGCGCAAATTCGTGATAGCGTCTTGTTACGCGGGGTGAAGGTTCCCACCAATGCGCATATTGTTAGGCAGGTTATCTCGTGATGAATAGGAGTGCGACAGGAACAAGCTCTAACATATCACCAGCCAGCCGTCCTTCGGTACTATAAATGTTAACGATACAAAAGAATACCCTTATTTGAGATAGAATTACTACAAACATTCTCAATTTAGTCTTATTGAAATTATATGATGGATAGTATGCCTTTTCTGGAGGAAAAGCAATGGCTAAAAAACACGTTCGCTCTTTTTACATTTTTACTATCCTTGCACTATTGCTCTCACAATTTGGATTGATACCGGCGGTTGCAGCCGGGAACTTCACCGTTAATAGCACAACCGATGCGGTCGATGATAATCCCGGCGACGGTGTTTGCGAGACCGCCACTCCCGGGGTGTGTACACTGCGTGCCGCCATCCAGGAAGCAAATGCGTTGTCCGGGGCAGATATGATTGCTCTCCCAGCTGGGACGTACACTCTATCGATTGCTGGCACAGGTGAAGATGCGGCCGCTACTGGTGATCTGGATATCACTGGGTCACTGGAAATCGTCGGAGCGGAAGCTGAAACGACCATCATCGATGCGGACGATCTCGATCGCGTCTTCCAGATTTTCCCGCACGACAGCCTGACGGCGCAAGGCCTCACCATTCGCAACGGAAATGGAGATATGGGCTCGGGTGTTTATGTGGCTCCCGGCGGAACCTTCATTCTGAATGAAGGTGTGATTGCCGACAACATCGCCTCAAGTGGCGGCGGCGTGTTTTCAAGCGGCAATACCACGATTCGCGGAAGCCTGGTCGTTAACAATTCTTCCAGTCTCGATGATGGCGGCGGGCTGTTTGCCTCATCAACCGGTATTATGATCTTGGAGAATTCCACCGTCGCCAACAACAGTGCGGCAAATTATGGCGGCGGTCTGGTGACGACCGGAAATGTCGAGG
>JBAVJG010000721.1:0-2518 GCA_049687655.1 Anaerolineales bacterium
CTGAAGAGGAAAGATTTATCAGAGTTAAACATGCTGATGGGTATTTCCCGATCAATGCGATTAATTTCTGCCTCGAAACCGGGAACATTACGATGCAAGATGTCGACAACATCTCTATTGGATGGGATGTTAATGAGTATGTTGAGAACATACCTCAATTTTATGAAGAATTACGAGAGACGTACAAAGATATCATAGATGAGGATAGCCTGGATTGGCAGAATAGAACCCTGAAAAGGTTTCAACCTGCTACCTATAAACAACAGATTGTTGACCAGTTCAACAAACACGGGTTTACCAATATCCCCGAAATCAAATTTGTCGACCATCACTACAGTCATGCGCTGGCTGCTTACTACTGTTCAGGTTATAAGGACGCCATAGTCATAACAGTTGACGGGCATGGTCAAAAAAACTGCACGATTCTTTGGAAAGTAGAGAATGGACAGTTCGAAGTCATAAAAGAATTCAATATCCCTCATTCGCTTGGCTGGTTTTATGCTGCTTTTACAAAATTTCTTGGTTTCAGAGTGTATGATGGAGAAGGGAAGGTAATGGGGCTTGCCCCCTACGGTAAAACCAATGAAAAATTCAAGAAATATGTGACCGAAATGGTTAAGTTGGTCGATGACGGTTATGTGATCGATCCTTCCTACATATCCTTCGGCAAAAAGACGGTCGAGAAGAATTTTACCGATAAATTTACGCAAACGTTTGGCGAACGTCCCCAAAATGGGGTATTCAATCAGGATCACAAAGATATTGCGTTTGAAGCCCAAGACAGATTAGAGGTAGTTGCTGCCCATCTAGTCAATTCCCTGGTCGAAAAGACAAATATCAAAAACCTGTGTATCGCCGGAGGGGTAGCCTTAAATTGTAAGATGAATGGTTACGTTTGGAGAGAATGTGGTATTGAAAATATCTTCATCCAGCCAATCAGTGGCGATGATGGAACTGCTTTTGGTTCTGCCATGGCTG
Source organism: Anaerolineales bacterium (assembly GCA_049687655.1). Lineage (GTDB taxonomy): Bacteria > Chloroflexota > Anaerolineae > Anaerolineales > Villigracilaceae > JAABUE01. The sequence continues at coordinate 979 of JBAVJG010000721.1, forward strand.
TTTACCTGGAAAATGGGGGGGATCCGGCTAACTTCGAAATACAGGAACATGTCTACTACGGACCGGATTACTCTGATGAAGAAATCGAAGCTGCCCTGAAAAAGGCTAACCTCACCTACCAAAAAAGCATAAATATCTCGAAAGAAACGGCTGAATTTATAGCGGATGGTAAAGTCGTTGCCTGGTTTCAAGGCAAAATGGAAGCCGGGCCACGCGCCCTTGGAAACAGAAGCATATTGACAGATCCCCGCAATGCCAAGATGAAAGATATTGTGAATAACAAAGTGAAGTTTAGAGAACCCTGGCGCCCGTTCTGTCCAAGTATGCTTTACGAGTGCGCTCCGGATTATCTGGAAAAATGGTACGAAACCCCATTCATGATCCTGACTTTTCAAATCAAACAAGATAAGGTGGATAAGATTCCCGCAGTGGTTCACGTTGATAATACTGCCCGTCCACAATTAGTAAAAAGGGAAATTAATCCTATGTACTATGATTTGATCAAAGAATTTGAAAACATCACTGGTGAAGGAGTTGTGCTAAACACATCTTTCAATATTAGAGGAGAACCTATTGTCTGTACACCTGAAGATGCTATTGATTGTTTCTTGAAAACCGGAATAGAGGTTCTAGTAATGAGCAATTTCTTGGTAAAAAAATAACTCATTCGCTCGCATAAACCTGAACAAAAAACGCGACCCTTTCATACCTAGGTCGCGTTTTTTGTTCAGAGGATTATTAAAAATCCATGGTCATAAAATCAGTTGCGAGATCAATCTCGCCCCGAAAATATCTTTTGGCTTCAGCAAGTAAATCATGATTGGCATATTCGCCCGTTGGGTAATGAATCAAGTATAGCTTGCGCACTTTTGCCTGGGAAGCGATCTGCGCGGCTTGGCCGGCTGATGAATGTCCCATCGAAGCTCCGGTAGCCTCATGAATTAAAACATCCGCGCCTTCGGACAAACGTACAACCTCCACACAGGGTTCGGTATCACAAGAATATGCCAGAGCTCTTTGACTGGTTTTGAAGTCAAATCGAAGACCGATAGTCGGAATCAAATGACGCACGGGCGAAGAGGTGATCTTGAACTCCGTGCAGTTCATAAGCTCGATCTTCTCACTGGAAGGAAGGCGGTGAAAGGATACCGGGAAGAAATTCGGCCATGTTTCCCAGGAATACAGTTCCATCAATTTTTCCATGCGATCTAGCGTATAGTGCAGCCCATAAATATTGATCAGCTTTTTGCGACCGCGCAGCCACATATCCATAAGCAGCAACGGGACACCGGAAACATGATCCGGGTGAAAATGGGTCAGGATCAAATCCGTAACATTCATGAAGTCGACACCCGCCTGTCCCAATCGATGAATAGGACTGTTAACGCAATCAACCATTACGATGCGCTCTTCACCCACAAGGACCATATGGGTATTTTCACTTTCCATGGAAGACAACGCGTTAGATGAGCCGAGAATAATCAGCTTCGCCATAAATAAATTTCCCTCTAAAAAGCGGAGGCCAGCAATACAGGAGTGA
>JBAVJG010000722.1:0-4824 GCA_049687655.1 Anaerolineales bacterium
CCCTTGTGAACGGTATCCTTTCGCGAATATTGTAAGTTCTAAGATTATGAAATTAAAAAACTTTGCGCCGTTTACCTGGGGGGTACTCGGATGGATCCTGATTGTCATTCTCTGGGGAGCTTTTGTACGTGCTTCTGGCTCGGGGGCGGGCTGTGGCCAGCATTGGCCGCTTTGTAATGGACAGGTCATCCCGCAGGCACCCGATATAGCCATGTCGATCGAGTTCACACACCGTCTCCTTTCGGGTGGAGCCCTGCTGTTGATTGCAACTATGGTCATCTGGGGATTCCGAATTTCAAATAAGGAGCATCCCGTCCGGATGGGCCTGATCGCTGCCGGGATTCTAATCGTCACAGAGGCGTTGCTTGGCGCGGGGTTGGTGCTTTTCGAGTTAGTAGAAGAAAATTCAAGTGTGGCGCGCGCTTTCGCGGTTGCATTACATCTGGCCAACACTTTCCTGCTGGTCGGCAGCCTGGCGTTGACGGCTTACTGGGCAGCTGGGGGGCCTGCAATCCAACTCAAGGGACAGGGATGGAAAGCCTGGCTGTTGGGCGGCGGGCTGTTGGGCATGCTGATCATCGGCATGAGCGGCGCCGTAACTGCCCTGGGAGATACCCTTTTCCCGGTCGGCTCGCTGGCTGAGGGTGTCACTGCAGATATGGATCCAAACGCTCATTTTCTTGTAAGGTTACGGGTGTATCATCCCATCATTGCTGTGATGATCGCTATCTACTCGCTCTATCTGGTACGTATGTTGTTCAACCAGAACAACGGAATGGCTCGAAAATTCCTGGCTGCACTGGTCATTCTGGGAATCGTGCAACTGGTCATTGGGCTGACCAATTTATTGCTGCTTGTCCCAATACCCATCCAATTGTTGCACCTGCTATCCGCTGACCTGGTCTGGATCACATATATTTTGACAACCGCGGTTCTTCTGGCAAAACCAAAAGCCGTATCGTAGATCTTTCGGAGATTCTGTGCGAAGACGTAATACCTCCATCCTTTTTCGTGTCGTCTCGATCCTTTTCCTGAGCGCCACTATTATCCTGGTCATTGTTTCGCTGATCAACTTCAGCCGGCAACGCAATAACTACCCGGCCGGGATGAGTATTGCCGGCGTCCCGGTGGGAGGGCTGACTCCGCAGGATGCTTCCGAGCGAGTGCTGCTGGTTTACACCACCCCGATCGAAGCCCAATACGGACAAAATATCATTCACATCGACCCGACAGTTGTCGGCTTTGAATTGGACACCGAAGCCATGATCGCTGCTGCGGACCTTTCACGCACAAGCGGTTCATTCTGGGGCGGATTCTGGAACTATCTGTGGAACCAGGAACCAACCTCTATTGCAATTCCTTTGCGAGCTACGATTTCCGAGGATACTTTGCGCAGCTACCTGCAAAACGAAATCGCATCCCGCTACGACGTCCCGCCCGAACCTGCCCAGCCAATCCCAGGCAGTGCCACCTTTGCCCCGGGTAGTTCCGGCCAGGTGCTTGACATCGATCGCGCAGTCATCCTGATCGAGGATGCCCTGCGCTCTCCCACCAATCGCTCCGTTTCATTGACTTTCCAGCGTAGCGCGCCAGCGCGTCCCACCATTAACAACCTTGAGATTCTGCTCCAACAGACCATCAATCTGGCCGAATACGATGGCGTTTTCGGCCTCTACATGCTGGACCTACAAACCGGACAGGAAATCCACTTTGCCATGGATCAGGGGGTGACGATCTCCACCGAACCGGATGTAGCCTTTACCGCCTCCAGCACGATCAAAATCCCGATCATGCTTTCCTATTACATCAAGAACGGACCGTCAGCGCTGGATGAACGCACCAACGCGCTTATCCTGGACATGATCCGCAAGTCAGAAAACCCGCCTGCAGACTCGCTGATGGAGCGATTAAGCGCATTTGAAGGCCCCTTGATCGTGACCGAGAATTTGCAAAAGATCGGCCTGGAAAACACCTTCATCGCGGGTTTCTTCTGTGATCCATTCAATCCCTGCCCATTGCTGCAAAGGTTCTCCACACCTGCCAACCAGCGCGTGGATGTTTTCACCGATCCGGATCCCTACAACCAGACCACCACATCCGATATGGGTATGCTGCTGGCCGACATCTACCAATGCGCCACGACGGGCGGCGGTGCGCTGGTAGCAACCTTTCCCGGCCAGATCACGCAGGAAGTCTGTCAGCAAATGATCAGCTTTTTGGCGGCAGACAAGATCGGGGTCCTGATTGAAGCGGGTGTTCCCGAAGGGACGCAGGTCGCTCACAAGCATGGCTGGATCAGCGATGCTGGCAGCGGCGTCATCAAAAACATCAGCGACTCGGCTATCGTTTACACACCAGGCGGGAACTATGTGCTCGTCATGTATGCTTATCATCCCGTTCAGGCCGTTTGGGAACCTGTTTCAGCGTTATTCGCCCAATTATCCCAAATCGTCTATAACTATTTCAACCTTCCAATTCAATAACATTTTTTAGAGCGCGAGGTAAATCAGCATAGTTCGTATATAATCTAGGCATGAGCTCCGCACTTGGTCTTTATCGCCTGCAACTCGTAGACAGCCGCATGGATGAAATCCGCACTCGGCTGGAGGAAATCCGTCAGACACTCGAAAATGACCAGGAGATGCGACAGGCAAAAAAACAGGTTGCAGAGACCGAAGCTATGCTGAATCTTGCCCAGCACTCATTGAATCAAGCAGAAGCTGAAGTAAACAAGCAAAAAATCAAGATCGAGCAATCCGTATCGAATCTGTACAGTGGGAATGTCAAAAATCCAAAAGAGCTTCAAGACCTTCAAAGCGAAGTTGCGGCGCTCAAACGCCATCTGGAAACACTCGAAGACCGCCAGCTTGAAGCCATGCTGGAGGAAGAAACCGCTGAACAGGCCAACCAGGCTGCTTTGGACAGGCAAGAGCGTGTAAAAGCCCGCCTTGCAGGCCAAAATCAAACTCTGACCGCTGAACAAACTGAATTGAATAAAGACCTGGAACGACTGGATGCGGAACGACAGGCCGCGCTCTCACCCCTGGACCCAGAGCTGCTTACTGTTTACGATCAGCTACGCCAGCAAAAGCGCGGGCTGGCAATTGCAGCGGTCAGCGATGGGGCCTGTGCTGCCTGCGGCACTACCCTGACCCCGGCCCAATTGCAAAGCGCACGCTCAACTTCTCAAATCGATCACTGTCCTACCTGCGGGCGTATTCTCTTCGCAAACTAAACTTCCCATGCGATTCTCCTTACAGACATTTTCATTAATCGTTGGTTTCATCACCGGGACGGTTTTCTGGTGGCTTCTAGGACATATGCGCCCGCTGTGGGGAGAGATTCGCGAAAACTGGAAGACCAACCGCGAGGAGGCAAAAGCGCGTCGCTCCACAGGCGTAGAGGATAATCACCGTCGTGCCACGTTTCGCCGCGCGCAAGGCATGCATCTGGCTGATTCCCTCTTTGCATTGAATGAGATCATCGTAACACCGAGCCTGCTGGCCCCGCCTTTACCTGTGGAACCGGACACACCCCTGATCACCAAAGATATTGTCGCGCGCACAATTCCTTATATGCCATCCTGGCCGGAGTTGGCCGCTGTGTATCAAGCTTCTACATTAAGCCTGGAACAGGCTATTAGCGGCGGGATGAACCTGGTCATTACCGGGCAACCGGGAGCAGGAAAAACTGTCGCGCTAGCATATCTCGCTTCCCTGACTGCCAACCGCGATCCCCAAGAACAAAGCGAACTTGTCCCGTTTCTTTATCATATTGCCGACCTGCGCCTACCAGACGGGGAAACAAAAGATATCCTGACCCCGATCAGGGAGGTTGTCACCGAAAATGCCCCCGTCCTGGACCTGACACGCCTGCCAGGTTTTATCGAATACACATTCAAGAACGGAGGGGCGCTGCTCTTGCTGGATGGATTTGACGAACTCTCACCGGATGAGCAGGTCAAGACGACAACATACTTGAAAGCCTTGCTCGAGGCTTATCCAAAAATTCAGGTTGTTACCACGGGTTGTCCAGAGCATCTGGACGGCTTGATCGGCCTGGGCTTTGAACCCATGACGCTCATGCCATGGAAGATCAATCAGCAGGATGCATTCATCGATAAATGGGGGCAGCTTTGGACCCAGACCGTGGCAGTCGATACATGGTCACAGGATACAGCAAAGCAATTTGACGAGGTCGATCCGCTGCTTATCAACGCCTGGCTGAACACGGACAACCAGACCCTGACACCCCTCGAACTGACCCTTAAAGTCTGGGCAGGATACGCAGGTGACAGCCTGGGACCGGATGTCCTGGATGCTATCGCAACGCACATCCGGCGGCTTGCCCCTCAAAAGACACCGCTGGCTGCCCTGGAAACTCTGGGGATGCAGGTTGCGCTTTCGTCACAGGCGATTTTCGATTATCGTTCGGCGCGTGAATGGGTCAAGAACTTTGAATTGCCGGAAGAAGAGGAAGCGTTTGAAGGCGAAAACGGAAAGGAAAATTCCGACGTAGAAGCCAAAGACGAAGAAAAACCCAAAACGGGGCCGCTCAAGGGAAAAAAGAAAACCGGACCCCTCGGCAAGACCGGCCCGCTGGGCAAATCAGGGCAGGTGCCTGCCACATCCGGCTTGCTCAACAAAATGACTGACAGCGGCCTGCTGGTTTCGCATCCTGATAACCGCATGCGCTTCCTGCATCCTGTATTGGGTGGCTACCTGGCCGGACGGGCGCTGGCAGCCGTCAATGCAGATAGCTCACTGCTCCAACAACCGGATTGGGCCGGGAAGTTCCTGGCCATGCGCTATATGGCTGCACACG
>JBAVJG010000723.1:0-11718 GCA_049687655.1 Anaerolineales bacterium
GAAAAGGATTTCATCTTCCAAACGTGTATATTTGCGTAATAAGTCCAGTCTTAGCCGCAGGTTCATGGCAATCCCCTCCATTGCAGCACGGATGAGTTCTGGTTTGCCATGCTTCAAATCCAGGCCAATGTACGCACCACGGATATTCACGCTGGCATCCTGGGAGGTACCCCCTGCCAGGCTAGGATTGAAGAGCAATTTGTTTGAGCCGACAGGAGCCTTTTCAGCAACTTGATTCATCAAACTGTAGACATCCTCATTCGAAGTGGTGGCCTGGGCAATTAATTCATCGCAGATATTATCCTTCACCCAGGTAAACGAAGTCCCGGCTGAGAAGATACTGACTGCTGAGGTATACATATTTGGTATCACGTGAGCAAAAACAAAGGGTTTATATTTTTTATCGAGCACTGGTTGTTCAGCCGAAACAGCTATCCAGGCAGAAGACCCTAGCGAAGTATAAACTCGGCCACAACAAATATTCTTAGCACCCAATGCCATGCATGAATTATCCACCCCACCGCAGACGACCTTTACGTCATTCCCTATCCCCAACATCTCAGCAACGTCTGGTGCAACATCGCCGATGACTTGCGTAGAAGAGACGATTTCCGGCCAAACACCTTCAGGGATTCGGCTGGCATTAATGAATTCCGGGTTGTACTTCCAGGCCTTTAAATCGTAAATTCCGGTACCAGAAGCATAGGAAAAATCAGTCTTTAGTTCGCCAGTCAATTTGAAATTGATGAAATCCTTTGTTCCAAGAATTTTGTGAACCTTACTGAACATTTCTGGCTCATGTTTTCGGTACCACATCACCTTGAAAATCGTATAACAGGCTGCTGGAAACCCATTTCCTGTGGTCAAATACCAGGTATCTGGATCCACTTCGCTGAAAAATTCTTCGACCTCTTTCTGTGCTCGAATATCAGACCATATTGGTGTATATTCTCGGAGCAGATTGCCATCACGATCGACTGGAACCGCACCGAGGCTGTGTCCGGAAATGCCCATGCAGACAATTTCATCTTTATTCACTTCAGCAGATTTCATCAGCTTACGGGTGCTCTCAACAACTGCATCCCACCAGTCTTCAGGTCGCTGTTCATGCCATCCCACCCGAGGATATTGTGTAGCGTAAGGAACAAAAGCGCTTGCCAGACAATTGCCATCCACGTCATATAAAGAGGCTTTGTTTCCGCCAGTTCCAAGATCAAAAGAGATGATTTTTTTATCCATACTCCATCCTTTGTTTTTTCAGTTCAGAGCTATACCTCGATCGCTGATTCAAGAAGCAAAGACTCTTCTACGATCTTCATTCCGCTCTTAAGGTTCACCCCAAAACGACTCGCTCCAGCCTTGTACATTTCAACTAGCATATCAAGACCGCGAATTCCACCCGAAGCTTTGATCATGGCCTGGTCGCCCACTAAAGATTTGACCAATTTCACATCTTCCAAAGTTGTACCGCGGTCAGCCCAGCCGGTACCGGTTTTTACGAAGGATGCCCCAGTGTTCATGCAAATCTGACAGGCTTGTCGTACTTCTTCAGGAGTTAAAACCATAATTTCGATGATCACCTTCACCGGAAGCGGGCGCACGGTTTCGATTACAGCCCGAACATCTGCTTCGACTTCACTCAATTCCCCTGAGCGCAACTTACCGATATTCATGACCACGTCTATCTCGTCGCAACCGGCAGCAAGCATCTCCCTTGCCTGCGCGACTTTGATTGAGGTGGAATCCGAACCTGACGGGAAACTCACGTTACCGACGATCCTGATATTTGTTGTATCTCTGAGAAGTCGCTTAGTATAGGGAATGAAACACTGCAAGACAGAAACCTGCCCAAACCCATAATTTTTTGCGGTATCTACCATTTCATCAATGTCCGATTTATTCGATACCGTACGCACACATGAAAGATCGATCATTTGCGCAACAGCTTTAGGCGTCAGAAGCATCTAATACCAGCCTTAATCACTTAAAATTCACCCAGACACAAACCACGCGCAACCATATCATCAACAACAAATATGGTTGCGCGAGCCATTTTCTAATAGAAACTCATTTGTTAATGAACTGTTTTATTTGCCTCTAACGCTGGAGGCAGCTTCATTCAACTTATCGAACAGTTCAGGAGTGAGGTCGAAATGCAAAACCTGGGCAACGACTTGCGTCCATCCATGCACAAAGTAGATCCAACCATCTTCCACTTTGACATTTCGACTTTCCACTTGTGCCAGGGACTGTTGCATAAAGTCCAATTCCCCGCGATAATTGAATTCCCAGGAAATACTGTTCATCGGGAATTTGCCTTCCCAGGTGATTGGTGAACCAGGGGTGTCCTTGCCCATTCCGGTTGCATTGATAATGATGCTATAAGCAGGGAACTTCTCCATGATCGCATCGTTCACAATAGGATCAGAATTGCAAATATATTCGATTTCGATATCGGTATCCAACTGGCTGACCATCTCCTTTGCATGATCCAACCTACCCTGAGAACGGTTTACGAACGTAAATTTTTCGGGGCGGTCTTCCTTATCCTTCTTATTTATCGAGTGCAATAAAGTTGCAACCCCGGACCCTCCTGCCCCAAAACATAATACGTGCCCCTTTGTTTTTCCAAAGTAGTCCTTCTCAATAATCGCATCCAGACTTGCGCCTGAAGTAAGGGGATCTTTTGCATGACCTTCCAGACGGCCATCCAGCTTCGATATGCTAGAAACTTCACCGGTGATCATGGCATAGGGATCAAGATATTCGAACATATCGCGCGCAGCATTGAGCAGGTCAATTTTATGGGTGGTTACAAGTGCGCCGAGGGAATTTGGATCGAATTTAATCTGGGCAACAGCCTGACGATAGGCTTCAGGATCGTCATGGATTTTGCAATCGATACCTTCCATGACAACTTCTTCTCGACCCAATACTTTCATCCATAACGGAAAAACTTTCATAATCGAGGATTTTCCAGTGGTCACGCCGATGAAATAAAAAGTCGGAACTGATTTTTTCACGACTTGATAAGCTGATTGCTGGATTCCAGCTTCCTGAATCATAAATAACTCCTTATTAATGTTATTTGTTTCTGGCAGACTTTACAACTTGAACGAACTCAGCAGCTCGTTTTGATATTTCGTCAAATTTTCCATCCTTGGCCAGTTGTGGCGGGCAGAGTTCGCTACCTGCTCCAACCGCGACAACTCCTGTGGCGAACCAATCCGCCACATTCCCGGCACTCACACCGCCTGTAGGCATCATCGGAATGTAGGGGAAAGGTCCCTTTAGCGCTTTGATATAGGCCGGCCCTCCAAGTGAACCCGGGAACACTTTTATAACATCCACACCCATGTTATATGCCTGGAAAACTTCGGTTGGACTTAACGCGCCAGCCATTGTCAACAATTCGCTCTCGATCATACTTTTGACCAAATTCGTTTCACAGACAGGACTGACAAGGAAATTTGCACCCGCTTCTTTCGCCGATTGGGCTTGCTCCGGTTTAGTAAGAGTTCCCATGCCAAGAAGTATCTTGCCGCGAAATTGCCTGGCGAGAGTTCGCACTACTTCTTCCGCGTTAGGGGTAGTGTACGTGATCTCAATACCAAACACCCCACCGGCAACAAGCGCTTCCACCATTTTGACTGTTAATTCTGATGATGGCCCTCGAATTACAGCCAGCAGGCCCAGTTCCTGTACTTTTTCAAGAATTTCGGACTTATTCATAACGACTCCAAAATGATTTGCTTTGTAGAATTTTTATACGACCCGGAAAACCGGTTCTTCGTTTTTCAGCACTGCCAGGCAATCTTTCATCGCCAGCCAACCCATATTACTGGTAGCCCCATCTGTCTGCGCGCCTAGATGCGGGGTGGCGATCACCTGCGGCAAACTTAAAAGAGGGTTCCCGGCTTCGGGAGGTTCGACCGCAAAGGCATCCAACCCGGCTCCTTTGAGATGACCGCTATGAAGTGCCTTCAAAAGCGCATCTTCATTTACTACTTCTCCGCGAGAAGTGTTGATCAGGAATGATTCTTTTTTCATCTTGTTTAGAAATGTCTCATCTACCATTCCTCGCGTCTCAGCGGACAGTGGAACATGTAAGCTGACAAAGTCTGCCTGTTCGATAACATTATCCAAAGAGGCAAGCTCAACTTGATGATCTTTAGCAAAGACTGCATCAGCAAAAGGATCGAATGCCACGATTTTGCAGTCAAAACCAGTCAGGCGGCGAGCAAGTTGTTTACCAATTGCACCAAGCCCCAGAATCCCAATAGTTTTTCCCTCAAGGCTTATCCCCGCATAGCGTGGCCATTTCCCCTGGTGGACAGCTTCTACCGCTTCCGGGATCTGTCTGGCTAATGCCAGCATTAAACCGAGCGCGAGCTCAGCTACCGAAACAGAATTTGCACCAGGTGTGTTTGTAACCACGATTTCTTTTTCTCGAGCTGCATCAAGATCTACGTTATCCACCCCGACCCCATAACGGGCGATCACTTTAAGGTGATCAGCCATTTTTATGGCTTTGGCATTAATTTCATCCAACCCCGCGATATATCCATGAACACCTGGTAACAATTCCACGATTTCATCAGATGAAAGCGGTTTCCCTGTTGGGTTATAGATCACCTCGCCCACATGTTCTTCTAGTTCTGTCTTTAGTCGAGAATCATTTTTGCCGTACGAAGTTGGTGTTACCAACAAGCGACAATCTTTCATATCCATAGTTCCTTCTTTGTTATTTGCAGCGTGGATTATCGACAATTTCTGGCCCGTCTGAACCATCCAAGACTAGCTTCCGAAAGCCCTGGCGTTCAATCGTGCCATAATCATGACCGGCATTTGCAGGGTAGGCAAAAAATGTGACCAAATCCTCTTGTCTGGAAGTGCAAACAGACCTGTGAGCCCACCGTGGCGGTACGTATAGCACCGTTCCGGGAAGGAGGACCTCAACAGAGGTGTCGCCTTCCGGATTTTCCATCACCATATACCCTTCCCCACGCATGCAGTAGTAGATTTCTGAGGTCTTAAGAACTGAATGAAAATGCCCCTTTGTCATAAAGAATTCTTTCCCCACCTTTCCGGGATGGATAATCGAAATCCCCATGAGTATTTCGCCTTCAACCTCAGGTCTTTTAATTTCGTACACCTCGTAGATTAACAGGTCTTCACTTGAAAGCATTTCGACGTAAGCCTCTTCATCAAGGAATTGACCCTTCATCGCAGATAAGCGCCTTTCAATGTGGTTATCCACTCTCGAAGGTATCACCTTGGGCATCGGGAGCGTGAAAGTAAAAGGCAAATCTAGCATTTTTCCTCCAATATAGGTTAATTTATTCCAGCAAGCCGGCGAGCGATATTACCACCCAGCATCTGCAATCTGTCGGCCTCCGGAATTCCTTTTTCAATTAATTGATTCTGTATTTCGCCTGGTAAGCTCTCCAAACCTGCACCGCCACCGATAAAGCGATAAAGTTCAGCTTCTGCCATGTCTGTAGCCAGAGCGATGCGATTAGAAAAATCTGAACTTACCATCTTTTCGATCAACGGCCAAAGGTTCGCCGAGGGATCATACTTTGGTCTGTAGAAAGTATCGTATTCGAGCAACACACCGAAACGAGCAAGTTCTTTTTGAAGGCTAATGTCTGGTCTCTTGTCCATGTGACACAGAACAATCTGCTTCGGTGATAGTCCCAGATTAGTGAAATAGATACATGCCTTTTCAGCCAGGGCACCTTTTTCTGTGTGTATTGCGATGAGCGATTTCGATTCCAAAGCAGCAAACCCTGCACCTTCCAAAGCGGCATGGGGACACTCTGCCCAGGTGGACTCGAGGGCAATCTTTATAAAACCAGCTTTAACAGGTGATGAAGTGTTCAGGGTTTCAACAAGACCGTGTTCCAGTTCGGAGCATAAACAATCACATATCTTTTGAGCATCTGCTTCCCAGAGCCAATAATCCTGTGAGTAATATTTTTTACGGTGGAAACCAGTGCATGCGATCAGATTGACACCGGACGCCTTCGAAAGGGCTAACAACTTTTCTCCATCCCTGCCACTGCCAGCTGGTTGACAATCTAATAGGCTCTTCCCGCCCTTTTCGCAGTATTCGGTTAATTCCTGAAGGATAGAATCGAACTGGTTTAGAACTGGACTGCTCGGGTCAGCGCCTGGAACAGTTTCTATCCACATGTGATTATGAGCGTCGGTGATTCCCAAACAATCGAATGGAATTGACCCTTGCACAGTCATAACCAATTGCGGTGTGGAGATGTGAGAAAAAACCGTCATTTGATTTAGGGTTCCAGTACGATTTTTAATGATTTTCGATCTTCAGCGGCAGCAAAGGCACTTACAGCATCCTTCAACGGAAACCGTTGGCTGATAATATCAGAGAGATCGACCAAACCTGAATTGACAATCTGGGCAGCCTGCCAGCAATCAGCTGTGCTACAGGCAGTAGTACCTGTGACCATAAGTTCTTTATAGTGAACAAGGTTGGAATCAAAGTTGATCGTAGGGCGATCTTTGGGGAGTCCGCCAAAAAAATTGATCCGTCCGCTAATGGCTGCGAGCTCAAGAGCATTTTCCTGCGCGCCATGGACAGGTGCAGCAACGATAATTACATTGGCTCCCCTACCCTGACTTTCATCATCTAAAACTACTTTCAAGTCTTGAGATGCAGGATCGACGACCCGGTCGGCGCCCATTCTCATGGCTTGCTCAGCACGATCCGGGATCGGTTCGCTGACAATTACACGACCAGCGCCCCGCACTTTAGCTAACTTGGTATGCATCACCCCGATTGGGCCCGCGCCGATGACTAACACAATTTCCCCTGGTTTTATTCGCAACGCATTTTGTCCGCGCACTACACATGCAAACGGTTCCATTAACGCAGCTACCGCCGGATCTACAGTTTGACTGACCGGGATCACATTCCCCTGCTGAACCGATTTGGCAGAAATTCTCACATACTCCGCAAACCCGCCGTTCAACGTCACGCCTAATGCTTCATAATCGGCACAGAGGTTGTTATTGCCAGTAATACATTGAGCGCAATGGCCACAACCGGTATTGGGAGCACAAAAAACTCGCTGTCCGATTGAATAGTTCTTAACTTCAGACCCCACTTCCGCAATTGTACCGACCACTTCGTGACCGGGAATGCGAATCGTATCAGACGTGTACATGCGATGATTCCCGTGAAAAATGCGCAAATCAGTGCCACAAATACTGGCGCTAATCACCTTAACAAGTAATTCGCCCTCACCAATTTTGGGCAACGGCACATCTTCTACACGCAGGTCATTCGGACCATGATAAACGGCAGCTAACATATTTTCCTGCTCTCTGGGCTTCATTCACCGATAATTTCTCTAAGATAAACGGGACGCTCTTCCAGGAAGGATTTTGTTCCCGCCAGGACGCCAGCAACCGCCCAGCGACCTTCAACTCCTCCTACGAACGGCCTGGTTTCATTTTGGACACAGGACATAAAGTGTCCTAACTCGTTGATATAAGCCCATTCAAATCGTTGAGGCCATGTCCTTGTAATGGGCGTGATCAATCCCTGATCCCGGTTTGTGCAGACGACTACAGCTTGTCCTTCGAGATTACCGATCTGCATGATCCCTTTGTCACCGACAATTTCGACGCGCGCATCATATCCGTACCCGCAAGGACATACGCCCGAGATAAGTCCCAATCCACCGCTTTCAAATTTAATATTGACCAGGACATTGTCATAAAAATTAGGAGTGTCTACATTATTGGCTGCCCCCTTGAAGTTGGCTACTTCTGTGTAAACACGCTCAAGATTAGACCCCATCAACCAGCGCGTGGCATCCCAATCATGGCTGTTGACTTCTGCCAACATGCCATTTGAGGTACGTAAATCACGCGCCCAAGGTGGAGGCAAGCCGGGACCGTGGGTATTTGATTTGATCATCATGGGTTGGCCGATTTCACCTGCTTCGATGCGCTGTGACGCCGCAATGAAATCTGGATCAAAACGTCGCATAAACCCTAACTGTAAGATGACCGCATTCTTATCAGTAACTTCTATGATTTCATCGCATTCCTTCAGGTTAAGCGCCATGGGCTTCTCGAGAAAAACATGCTTTCTATTTTCAGCAGCTAAAGCTGTAAGCGGCAGGTGGGTAGGAGTTGGGGTGGTAATTATTACAGCGTCAAATTCGATATTCCCAAGCGCAAGCTCAAGACTATCGAATTGATTTTCGATCTCAAATTCATTTGCGGTTTCTTCGCGCACTGTCACCATTGGATCAACAAGCGCAACAATTTTTCCACTTGGGACGTGACGGGTAATCGCGCGAGAATGATTCTTTCCCACTCGCCCAGCGCCTATCATACAAATTCGAACTGCTTTTTTCATCAATGATCCTTTATTTTCTACAGATTTTGTAAATTTCTTCCAGGAGCGTTCATTCTAAAAAAATTGCTCCAACATTTGCTCCATTTCAATATATCTTTCCACGAGCGGCACATACATCTTATGATTTTCTGCAGACGGTAAACAAGCTTCTCCGCTTCCAATTGCCATTTGTTCGGCGTGAGTAACAAGATCATCGATCAACCCGGCAGCTTTCCCGGCGATCATGGCTGCTCCCCATGTGCCAAACTCATTGCCATTCAGGCGCTGATAGGGAACATTTAGAACGTCTGCCTTGATTTGGTTCCAGGTATCGCTCCGTGCTCCCCCGCCAACCGCTCTCGCCTCTAGGAGTTCAAATTCGGGCAATAACTCTTTTAAGATTTTCAGGTAATAAGCATACTCATACGCAATGCTTTCTAAAATAGCCCGTGCAAAGTGGGCCTGAGAATGTGACCAGGATGCACCGATCCAGGCTCCGCGCATCTCGGGATTGGAAGGACAAATGCGACCGCCAAGATGTGGTGAAAAGAATAATCCTTCGGAGCCAGGTGCGACAGTTGCAGCCAGCGCAATCATTTGTGAGTACAGATCATCCGAGTCAGGAAGAACCTTCCCATGAGTAGTATTAAAGAACTGGTCACGGAACCAACGTAACGCCAGCCCACCGCCACCGATATAAGCAAGTGGATGCCATAACTCCGGGATGACAGACCGCATGGTCAGCAAAGCACGGTTCTTATCATCTGCTACATAATCATCTGTACATCCTGCCAGAACAGACGCGGTACCAGCCACATCAAAAAGCATCCCTGGACGCACAATCCCTGCGCCAAGTGCGTTCGCAGCAGTATCTCCCGCACCTGCTGCGATAAGGGTGCCAGGAACCAGCCCAAATTCTTTTCCAGCACTCTCTATAACTTCTCCAATAACATCACAGGGATCAACTATCTTTGGGAGTTTGCCTATTTCTAATCCGAAACGCTCACAAAGTTCATTCGACCATGTCCCCTTTTGAGCATCAGAAAAGCCTGAAAAATGAATGTACGTATGATCGATAAATGCCTGCTCCGCCTTCAAACCAGCTAGCTGACCAGCTACATAAGTTCCGGGCATTACAAATTTTGCGGTTTGCCGGTAAATCTCAGGCTCTTCATTTTTCCACCAGAGCATTTTGGGACCATGGTCACAGGTAGGCGGGCAACCGGTGAGTTGCGTGACACGGTTGCCAGCCTCTTTATCCATCCACTCAATATAAGGGCGACATCGCATGTCCAACCACGAGTCGAATCTTGCTAGAGGGTTAAAATCTTCGTCAACTAGCCCAATGCCCGCCATTTGCGAATCGAATGCGATCGCTGCAACATCTTTTGGATCAACGCCACTGGATTCAAGACATTCCCGCACAGTCTGGGCTGCTGAGGTGTAGAAATCTTCGTTTTCCTGTTCCACGACACCCGGTTTGGGATAAAAAAGTGGAACTTCTACTGATGCATCGGCAATAAGCTTTCCATCAATTTGATAGAGTGCTGCCTTAGTTCCACTCGTGCCAAGGTCAACACCGATAAAGTATTTTCCCTGCATCGTAATCTCCGATAGGTTCCAATCCAAAAGATTGAACGGTTTTCGAATTAGCTTATTAAGAATCGTTGTCGTTTGAAATATTTCTCAGCGCGTCCGGGAAATTTGATCCATACTCTGAAATATTTGTCTCATTTTCTCGCAATCGAAAAAGCTCGACTTCAAAACGTGATCGATCACCTCGATGCAACGCATGGTAATACTCAATGGGCTGGTCATTCTCCCCGTAACTGATGCTATCAAGCATCAGCAACGGCGTCCCCCGCTCAATGCCGAGCAGCGCGATCTCTGTCTCATTTGGTAGAACGGCTTCTATGAAACGAATACCTCTTGAAATAAAAATACCGCATTCTGTTTCCAAGAATTCATACAGGGATCGGTTGGTCAGATCAACGGTTGCGAGGGCCGGACAGAGTTCAAACGGAATATAAGTTGTCACCAATTGGATTGGCTCTTCATTTATAGATCTCAACCTAAGGATGTCGACCACCTGGGTGCCCGCTTCAATATTGAGAAAACGAGCCACTTTTTCATTTGAAGGAATTACGTCTTGATGTAGCACTTTTGTGCCAGGATTGAGGCCACGTTCAACCATATCCTGGTAAAACCCGGTAAGTTTTTGCACAAGCCCCTCGCTGATTTTTGGTAGGGAAATAAAAGTTCCTTTACCTCTACGGCGATTAATTACTCCTTCAAGTTCCAATTCTCGCAATGCTTGCCGAACAACGGTTCGGCTGACTCCGTATAGTTTGCAAAGGTCCTGTTCGCCGGGGATTTGATCGCCAGGGGTCCAAATTCCCTTTTGAACCATCTCTTTCAAAATATCCATTAATTGAATATAGTATGGGATATGGCTTTCAAAATTGATTTTTTCACTCATGGACTTCTCTCCCCAGAATAACGATCATTTATTGTAATCCTGTAATTACAACTTATTATACAGAGAACCATCTTGCCTGTCAATAGGAAGCCGTTTTTCATAATACTAACATCTATCTGGTAAAAAACATATATCTAATCCACCGTAGGGTACAAAAACCTCATCCCAAATATCTTGATATGAAAACGGGAAATTTCTTCAATCAGGTAGAATGCAACCATCCTGAGAACATTGGAGTGATCGATGAGGTGGTACATTCTGGCAAAAATTTTCACGGTCTTTCTGACATTGTTTCGTCTCAATTTTCATTCCGACCGGGAATAAGACTAGGAAATCCTCGTTCTGCGCCAAGAATTGAATATCCTTCAACGGAAACATGATCAACCTATCAAACCTGATCGTGTTGACAAGATGATCTTGAGTGTTCTTGCTGCCAGATTGAAACTAATAAGCGGCCAATCAACTACAAGGTTACGTAGAATCATCCGCATCTTTCAAGTGGAGACAGTTCTTCGCTGGCATCGGGAACTTGTACGGATGAAGTGGACAAACGGACACAAGAACAGGGGTGGAAGATCGCACATAGATCACGATCTTGAACGCCTGATCTTGCGCCTAGCAAAAGAAAACCCGCGTTGGGATACGGCAAGATCGAGGGAGAACTTATCAAATTGGGCTTTAAAATATCGCATACAACGATCCAGAACATACTGCGAAGACACAATATTCTGCCTGCTTCGATTCGTGGTGGGTCTATTGGTTGGCGTCATTTGATGTCGCATTACAAACAACCGATTCTGCTACCAATTTTTTCACGATGGAAACCATTAAGTTGCAAACATTGTATGTGCTATTC
>JBAVJG010000724.1:0-2493 GCA_049687655.1 Anaerolineales bacterium
GAAAGTCAAAAGCAGGAAGTAACGCATACGTTGGAAACGATCCTTGCGGCCTTTGGCGATGTACATGTCCGCGCCTGGGGCGATGTTGTCAGCGTGGAATTATCCCAGGATGACAAAACGGTGTTCAGTTTTCAGATCGCTGAACGTTCGGCGCGTCTCGAGGAACCCGTATCGGCAGGCTGGATCGATGTTCCACTGGATAGTTTGTCCGACCTGGTGGCGACCAAAATGGTTGCTTTGGTGGAGCGGGGTGCCCCCCGTGACTTTTTGGATATTTACACGCTTTGTCAATCTGGTTTATTGAATGTGGAGGAATGTTGGGAGCTTTGGAGCAGGCGGCAGTTATTGGCTGGCAGCGACTCAGATTTCTCACGAGCTAGACTGGCCGTTGAAACCCACCTGGAACGCATTGCTTTGCATCGCCCTCTGGAGAAGATCACGGACCCAGAGCAACGTGAACAGGCGCGGAAGTTGCGTGATTGGTATTTGAGTTCGTTCTTGCAGGTGGGTGGTGAATAATAACGCGTGGCTGGACGGCGCTTTATATCCGGATACCAAGGTTCCGGAAGCGCTCGATTCATTACCCGAGCAGGTGGATTTTCTCGCCCGTCTGTGTGGGGCATGGGATTTCGGGCTGCTGCCCAACAAAGATACTGTTCAGGAAATCCGAAAAGAAAAATGGAAGCCAGCGGTGGAGGTCTGTCGCTTGTTGACCTCGCCGTCTTATCACCTTCTTAGGCGCTGGCATGCTCTGCCACCTCTCGCCTATCTGGGGCAACAGGTTGCAATCATTCGGGATGACCCTTGCCTGAGTCAGGTTTAAGAGAAAAACGTTGTTATTCGGGGACACTAAAAACCGGGTAGGGCAGACCTTCATGGATACGGTGTAAAAAACGTTTCACCGCCATAAAGGCTTACCTGAGCCTATCGGAGAGTGTCGGAGGTGGCACGAAGGGCATGAAACGAAGAACCTATCCGTAAAATACCGTAGTAGCGACTTTAGTCGCTAATCTGACGGCTGAAGTCGTTACTACAAAATAATTTTCGGTAATACTCTAAGTAGAAAAATTATTCATTTCGTGGTTAATGTATTTATGCCTATTATAGATTGAAATGGTACAATGTTAGAAATGTGGCAAATACTTTGAAAGTGGATAATATGGAGTTCAAGACACAAATCTCAAAAGGTGGCAGGCTGGTTGTGCCAGCCAAACTGCGCAAAGAATTACAGATTGAAACTGGTGATGAGATCGTTTTACGCCTTGAAAATGGCTCGATCCGTCTAATCCCGTTAAATCAGGCTGTCAATCTGGCGCAGAAATTAGTAAAACAATATGTGCCAGTGGGTACCTCCCTGGTAGAAGAGTTGATTCAGGCTAGACATACAGAGGCTAAGAATGAGTAAGTTTGTTCTGGATGCTTCTGCTCTTCTGGCGCTTTTAAATGGAGAGCCTGGTGCAGAGATGATTCAAGACCTCTTGCCCGCTACGCTAATATCTGCTGTCAACCTGGCCGAGGTGGTCACGCGCTTATCCCTGGTCGGAATGCCTGAAGACCAGATTGAGGAAGTCCTATCTTTGCTTGGACTTGATGTAAGGCCATTTGACGATAAACAGGCTTTTCAATCAGGTTTTCTAGCAAACCATACTCACTCTTATGGGCTTTCGCTTGGGGATCGAGCATGCCTTTCTCTGGCAATCGCAACCGATTCCATTGCTCTCACTGCTGATAAGGTCTGGCAAGATTTGAAAACAAGTGCCAAAGTCAGGTTGATTCGTTAGCGGGAAACACACTCTGTATCAGGTTGTCTTTATCTAAAGTAGGACTTACGTAAAAGAATAGGAGAAGCCCGAAAATAAGGGGGGCGAGCGTAGCTCGCCCCCCTTATTTTCGGTATCTTTTCGCAATGTGCGTAAGTCCTATAAAGGTATTTTTGCTTGGATGAAGACGGGAGCCAGATTTTTGGTCTCCCGTCCCCCTCCTCTGTCTTATTGAATCACCACCGGATCCTCAGCGTACTCCAGGTTCCACATCTCTGCGATTTCCTGGCTGGTCTTGCCGATGTTCGCGCTGTTGGAGATTTTGCCCGCGAAGGCCTTCGGAGAATTGAGGGCGGCCAGGATGCGCTTATCCAACCGCACGCTCACTTCGATATTGCCCTCCAGGTCGACGGTGGGCGTGAAGATGGCGGTGCCGGTATAGACGGAGCGTCCTTCTTTCAGCAATCCGGTCAGCGTTTCCACTTCGCTTTCCTGCACGTTCTTGACCACCCCGGTCGAGAGCGTCGTGCGCTGGGTGATTATTTCCAGGAAACGCTGGGCATTTGCGGGTTTTCCCAGCATGATCCTGGGGCGGTACTTTGAAATAGCCTTGATTAACGGGGCCATTTTTTCCTCCAATTGGATATTATCGGTCTCACGAGGGGTTCCTCCTGAGAAACTATGTCGGATACGATGGCGAGAAGCTCGCTCGGGGAATGGATCATCCACCGAG
>JBAVJG010000725.1:0-8758 GCA_049687655.1 Anaerolineales bacterium
GATGAAATCCTTTTCGTTGGTGGGGGTGCTAAGAGTCGCTTCTACCTTGGGATTTTCGCGGACATTTTCAATTCGCGCATCATAAAAACCAATATTGATCAAGATGCTGGCGCGCTTGGGGCTGCAGCCATTGCAGCAGTAGGGTGTGGGTTGTGGGAGGATTTTGACAAGATTGATGAAATCCATAAGACAATCGAGGTGGTTGAGCCGGACAAAGGAAACAACCGTAAGTATGAGAAATTACTTCCAGTGTTTGATCTTGCTGCCCAATATCAAGCCAGGGTCAGCGATGCGTTACAGCAGATTGATGTTTAGAAAATCATGAGTTCGTTATAAATTCATAATACGCATACATTTTTGAATAACTTATTGACATACAAGTAAAAATTCCTTATAATGAGTTGTAATAACAGGATTACAGGAGAGGGCCGGGTTTGGTTTATTTATCGGTGGGAAGCGGTTAAGTTCTCTATTACCCTGTATTAACCAAGAAGTTGCACGTTGGTGACCTTTCGAATACATTTTGTAATAATAGGATTACAGCATAAATCTATCCTGATTTTGCCGCGTCGAACTCTATCATCGTACAAATTACTCCCATTTATTGATCTTGGAGGTAGATGTTGTAATCTTTTGCTTTACGATTTTGATTTAAGCCTTATTGTTCGTAAATGAGAAAAGTAATCCAAAACATTGATGTTTGCATTCAGTAAATAAGATTGCACTTATTTACTCACAAAATATTGCGCGAGAAATCAAAACAAAATGAAAGGGATACCAGAATGAAAATCGGTCTATTCACAGCTACATTTCTAGACATGCAAATAGAAGATGTTTTCAAACTTGCCTCAGGTTTGGGATACGAGGCAGTTGAAATGCCCGCCTTTGCCAACAATCCGCATCTTGATATTGAAGAGATTGTTACTGGTAAAGGTGTCGCCGAATTGAAAAAGCTTCTCAAATCCTATGAGCTGATTATCTCGGCGCTGGCAAATCACCCTGAAGGACAAATTGTCCTTGGCCCTTATGGCAAAGATACCGATGCAATTTGTACCGGCACCAAGGAAGAGAAAATCAAATTTGGCACTGAGCGTATGATCATGACTGCTCAAGCAGCCAATGCACTTGAAGTCCCCGTGGTGACCGGTTTCATTGGTTGCGAGAACTTTGGGCGCTTCTTTCCTTGGCCGTATTCCAAAGGCTGGTCGGATATGGAATTGGAATTTGTTGAGCGGTGGGGCAAGATCCTCGATAAATTCGCTGAATATGGGGTTAAATTCGCTCACGAACCTCACCCAAATGAGTTAGTCTATAATGTGGAAACTGCCCTCCGGGCTGTTGAACTGATGGGTGGGCGCAAAGAATTTGGATTCAACTTCGACCCTGCCAACCTCATTTACCTCGGAATTGATGTTGAGAATTTCATCGATTCCCTCGCCAAGCATATCTTCCACGTGCACGCCAAGGACGGTGAAATTGTCACGCATAACGTCCGCCGTAGCGGTATGATCCCCCAGGGGGACTGGCAACGTCTCAACCGCGGTTTCCGCTTCCGCATCCCTGGCTGGGGTTCAGTTCCTTGGAAAAAAGTCATCACTGAACTTTCCATGATTGGATACGACTACGTGATGAGTTACGAACACGAAGACGTGACGATGAGCCGTCATGATGGCATCACCAAAACCATTGCCTATCTAAAACCCCTCTTAATCGAAAAACCTTACGAGGGACGCAATGATGTTCTGTTCAACTAATCTTTTTGTCGGAAAGGAGTAGCGCTCATGGGTAACAAGATGAAAGCAGCTGTATTCGAGACTGTAAAAGGTATCAAAGTTCAGGAAGTGCCCATCCCGGAGATTAGCGAAGATGAGGTTCTCATTCAAGTTAAGAATACCGGTATTTGCGGTACAGACTGGAGCATTTACAACGGGTGGTATTCTGCTGATAAGCTCCCAATGATTCCCGGTCACGAGTTTTCAGGCGTGATTGCCCAAGTTGGGAAGAGCGGCAATGGTTTGAAGGAAGGCGACCGTGTCACCGCAGATATTAATATGTCCTGCGGAAGCTGCTATTATTGCATAAGAGGTGACCAGCTTTTGTGCAACAATTTCACGCAACTAGGAATCCACACCAACGGTACTTTCGCTGAGTATGTTAAAGCTCCAGCTTCCCTTGTTCATCATCTTCCTGATAATTTAAGCTTTGAGGAAGGTGCATTCATAGAACCCTTGTCTTGCTGTATCCATGCAGCAAAGGCGATGAATGCTAGTATCGGCTCAAGTGTTGCTATTGTCGGTTGTGGTCTGGGCGTATTACATGCACGCATGGCAGTGTTGCGTGCCTGTGCACCAGTAATTATTATCGGCAATAACAAGAAACGTTTGCAGATTGCCAAAGATATGGGCGCAGATTACACCATCGATATCGATGAAGTCGACGATCCGGTATCTGAAGTGATGAACTTGACCTATGGTCGTGGTGTAGATTACGCAATTGAGGCAGTTGGCACGACCAAAACCTATGAGCAGGCATTTGCCATGCTGCGAAAGGGTGGTACGCTTTCTTCCTTTGGTATCACTGGTGAGCAGGACATTATGCAGGTCCGTCCGTTTGAATTTGTACTGGGCGAAAAGAAGATTACCGGCTCATGCGCGGGAATCGGTGATGATTGGCCGGATGCTATTACGCTGCTCGCTAATGGTCGGATCGATCCGAAACCGTTGTTCTCTATGAGGGTTCCGCTGGAAGACCTGGAATGGGCGCTGCACGAACTCCGTCAGGATCCCAGTCTTTTTAAGATATTTGTATCACCCGAAATCTCCGAACGAGAAGTTTTATAGACAGATGACAGAATGTAGCCTGTAGAGGCATAAGAATGGGCTGCATTCTGTCTTTATGGAATCATCAAATTGAAAATCGTTACTATTGACCATATCGCTATCAACTGCATTGATCTCGAAAAATCGCGCGATTTCTATGGGCGCATTTTGGGATTAAAACAACTTCAAACTGTCGATTGCGGAAATTTTGACATCATGTACTTTGCGCTTCCGAACGGTTCGCGCATAGAGTTGTTTGATTACCACGGTAAAAACAAGGTTGTTTCGCACGAAGAAGATGACAGTGGATTGCGTCATATTGCACTTCAAGTGGAAGATGTTGCGGCGCACGAAAAACTGTTAGAAGCTGAGGACGTTGAAATT
Source organism: Anaerolineales bacterium (assembly GCA_049687655.1). GTDB lineage: Bacteria > Chloroflexota > Anaerolineae > Anaerolineales > Villigracilaceae > JAABUE01. Next base: position 3,204 of record JBAVJG010000725.1, read on the forward strand.
ACGCTTTCTACCTGCGATTTGCCCGACCTGGGAGCGCGTGTAATGTTGTTTGTGGATCCCAATGGCGTGATTATTGAATTCTGTGAAAAATTATCTAGTTGAAAATAAAGATCGGTACCAAATTTTTGAAGAGGAAAATTAATTCCTGGAGGTAAAAGAAAATGGACAAACGTGAGATACTTCTCTCCCCAATCAAGATCGGCACACAAACCTGCCAGAATCGCTTTTTCAGTCAGGCGATGGAATGTAATGACGCAGATGCTGACGGCAATCCAACGGATCTGACCTATCAGCGTTATGAGAATCTGTTTCGAGGCGAGGCAGGTATGGTCAGTCTCGAAGCGATTACAATCACCGATAAGAATCGCTCACGCATGAACCAGTTGTTCATCATGCCGAAGAACCAGGCTGCGCTGACCAAATTCGTTCGCCGTATGCGGGAGGTGAATCCCAAAACTCTTTTCATCTTTCAACTGACACATTCGGGTGAGTTGAGCAATCCCGAGTTTTCAAAACCTCTCTCAGTTAGACCTCTGCCCGGCTTTACAGCTGATGTGTTCACCGAGGACGAATTTGAGAAAATCATGGATGATTTCGTTTTGGCGGCTAAGATGACATATGACGTGGGCGCAGACGGAATTGACATGAAATTCTGCCACGGCTATTTAGGTTCGCAGATTTTGCGCCCTTATAACACCCGCAAGTGGAAGTATGGTGGATCGTGGGAAAACCGTAGGCAATTTGCTTATGACTTGTACGAGCGAATCCGTAAGGCCGTTCCAGATAAGAATTTCTTGATCGGCTCCAAAATCTCGGTCTGGGAAGGCTTTCCCGGTGGGTTCGGTACCGCTGGACCAGATACTCCTGTGATTGACCTGACTGAGCCGATTGACCTTGTAAAGGGTTTGGAAGAACGCGGTGCGCAGTATTTCATACAGTCTGCGGGAAGTCCGTCGATCACGATCAGCCTTACCCAGGCCGATAAAGATCATCCGTACTTTGCCTACCTGCATCAGTATTTCGCTAAAGTTTTCAGGGATAACTTGAAAAAAGAAACTGTGGTGATTGGTTCGAACTATTCGGTATTTGGTAAAGGGGCGAATAAGTTGCAAGCAGTTACGCGGGAAGACAGATCCCTGTTGACCTATGGCGCTCAAAACATTGCCAGAGGCTATACGGATATGGTCGCGGTCGGGCGCCAGTCTTTAGCGGATCCTTTGCTGCCATTGAAGCTGCGCGAAGGCCGCGAGTCCGAAATCAACTATTGCACTACGTGTGACAATTGTCTGGAACTTTTAATCCAGCAATCTCCAATCGGTTGCGCTACATTTAACCCCATTTACACCGATATTCTTGTCCAAACCCGAAAAGAAAAAGGTCGGCTAAAAGTTAACCATACATAGAATGAAAATTCCGCAAAATATAAAGATCTGCCTTTATCCTTGGGCAGGTCTTTACCATGATAGAAGGAGTTATTTATAAAACTTGGTTTCTTTACTGCCGCTTTGCCTAATAATACTCTTGAACAGGCTGCCCAGTGGGGCGCTGAAAGCGGATTCAAAGCTATAGAAATTGCCTGTTGACCGCTTGAACCAGCCACCCATCGCTATGCTGGTGTCACACACATCAAAATTGCTGAACTGGACAAACCCTGGGCCATGGAAATCCGCAAAATGTTGGGTGCCTACGGGCTGACAATTTCCTCGCTTGGATATTATCTATTATCCGAATCCGCTCCACCCTGATCCTGAACATCGCGAAATAGTCATTCCCCACCTGAAGAAGGTTATCGAGGCAGCCGCATTTTTGGAAGTGCCCATTGTTGGAACTTTTGTCGGCAAGGACAAGACAAAACGATCCCACAGAATTTGGATGATTACGCTAAAAGCTGGCCAGCCATCGTCAGATTCGCCAAAGAGCATGGTATTAAGATTGCCATCGAGAACTGTCCGATGTTATTCGTCTTATGACGAGTGGCCTGGTGGTAACAACCTGGCCAGTTCGCTCGCCATTTGGCGCAAAATCTGGGAAAACATCCCCAATGATAATTTTGGCCTAACCCTGGACCCCTCACACCTGATACTGCATATGATCGACTACGAGCGTGTTGTCCGCGAATTTTCAGACAAAATTTTTCATGTACATGCCAAGGACTTGCACATTGATTGGGAGGGGGTATACAACCACAGTGTCCTCTCGTAGGGAATGGGCTGTCAGGTTCCGCGATTGCCTGGTCTGGGCGAAATGGATTGGGGTAAATTCATCGCTGCTTTGACCGCGGTCGGCTATGATTATGTTGTCAGGATCGAGCATGAAGATCACGCCTTTGAAGGCGACGATGAACTCGTAAAGCGGGGCTTCTATCTGTCACGCGACGTGTTAAAACCATTCATTTATTGATCGGGGTGTGTTTTTCCATTGCCAGTTGCAATATATAACCAAATAAGTCATAAGTAGATACAATTTCCACAAAAGATATTGACAATTATGTATAAATGCTTATAATGATGTAATGATGTAATTACTTATTTTTGGTCTGAAGCCTACAGTTACAACTGATTGTAAATACTTATTTTTTTGGGAAATAGTTTAGCTAGCTCTTGTAGATTCATATTATTGGTACCTCGGGTTCTTCTTCAATTCCATACCGCCTATATCGTGGTCATAGAAAAGAGAGCTTTTACTAAAAATGGGAACCATACGAGAAGTATTGCAAAAAAAATCAAAACCAATGAATTCGCTTGATAAACCGATTTGGCTAAATCAAGCGGAATCCTTGCCTGACAGAAATTTCATTACTAGCTCTGAAAAAAAACTTGTTGATTTGGTTCGTAAGCATGGCGAATTTACCAAAGCGGATTTGGTTTCTTATACTGATTATTCCCGAACCAAAATTACAAATTGCATTGATTCTCTCCTCAACAAAAAGATAATAGTTACAAATAAAGACACTGAATACTCAGGTGGTCGTCGTTCGAAAACGTTTAGTTTGAATGGAGAGTTGGGTATAGTGGCAGGCGTTGATATTGGCGCAACCAGTATCGACCTCGGTATCGCAGATTTTTCTGGGAAGTTTTTAACACGCTATATGGAACCAGCTTCTGTCAAAGACGGACCGATAAAGATACTGGGTCGAACATGTTCACTGCTTGAAAAAATTCTGAAAGATAACAATCTGAGCTATGAAAAAGTAAAAGGTATTGGAATTGGGGTTCCTGGCCCGGTAGATTTTTATGTGGGCACTTTGATCTCTCCACCAATTATGCCTGGCTGGGATTCTTATCCAATTATTCCGACAGTACAACAGTGGTTCCCATCTGCCAATGTAGTCGTTGACAATGATGTCAACGTGATGGCACTAGGTGAAATAAATCAGGGTGTGGGCAAGGGAGTCGACAATCTGATTTTTGTAAAGATCGGAACCGGCATAGGCGCCGGGATTATTTGCGAAGGTAGGATTTATCGTGGATCTAAGGGATGTGCAGGGGATATTGGCCATATAAGTGTAAGCAATTCTAATACCCTGTGTCCTTGTGGGAATAAGGGATGTTTGGAAACTGTTGCCGCAGGGCCGGCGATAGCTGAACGATCTCTAAAAGGAGCGCTGGAAGGCAAAAGCACAATTTTGTTGAACTACTACGAAAAAAGGGGAAAGGAACTCCATGCTGAAGATGTTGGAAATGCTGCAAGAGAGGGTGACCCGATTGCAATAGAAGTGATTCGGGAAAGTGGCCAGTTTGTTGGAGATGTTCTTGCCAGCTTGGTGAATTTTTATAATCCCGAGATGATCGTAATTGGAGGAGGAGTCAGTAATCTTGGAAACCTGCTGCTTTCTTCGATTCGTCAAGCCGTATTACGTCGTTCTCTACCTTTGGCAACTCGTGATCTTCAAATTGTTTTCTCCGAGATTGGAGCTGATGCTGGTGTGATTGGAGCAGTAAATCTAGCTATGGACTATATGTTTAGCCTTTCGTCCGTTAACGCCGGTGTCAACGAGAAATGAGGAGCATTTTATGAAATTTGGGGTCAACACATTCGTTTGGGTTTCGCCCTGTACCACGCAAGCCATAAAGGATTTGGCACCAAGTGTGAAATCCATGGGATTTGATATCCTTGAGATCTCAGTTGAAAACCCAGATTTAATTGACGTGAAAGTTGCAAAAGAAATCCTGAAGGAAAACCAACTTGAAGGCATCATTTGTGGAGCATTCGGTCCAGATCGAAATATTTGTAGTGACGACCTTACGATCCTGGAAAATGCGCGGAAATATATTCTATGGTTGATCGATGCCGCAGCACAAATTGGATCCGAAACGGTATGTGGTCCGATGTATTCTTCAGTCGGCAAAGATCACATCGAAGATCCGAAGGAACGGCAGAAAGAATGGCAAAGGGCCGTTTCGGGAATCAAAGAGATGGCTGAATATGCCCGAATGGTGGGCGTTAAACTCGCCATGGAGCCGCTCAATCGGTTTGAAACCGACATGATCAACGTGGTTTCTCAAGGATTGAAGTTTATTGATGAGACCGAGATGGACAATATCGGCTTTCATCTGGACACGTTTCACATGCACCTGGAAGAAAAGAACAGCGCAGATGCCATTCGGAGCGCGGATAAAAAAATCTTCCATTTTCATGCCTGCGAAAATGACCGGGGTGTTCCTGGAACAGGTCAAGTTCACTGGGATGAGATTGCAGTGGCATTGAAAGAAATAAATTATCCGGGGCCAGTCGTTATTGAGTCTTTTACAAATCAAGTGAAAGAGATTGCTCGTGCAGTATGTATCTGGCGAGAAATTGCGCCTAGTCAAGATGCAATTGCATCACAAGGATTGAAGTTCTTAAAATCTCTATTGGCGTGATTGACACCTTGAGAACATGAGGTAACTATGGCCGAAGATCAAAGAAACATAACAAAAGAAAATGATGCTCAGTTAAAACCATTACTGGAAGTCCGAAATATTACCAAGCAGTTTCCAGGCGTTCTTGCTCTAGACGATGTTTCTCTTAAGTTTATGCCGAGTGATGTGCACGCAGTTGTCGGGGAGAATGGCGCGGGTAAATCAACACTGATGAAGATTGCGTCGGGTGCTTATATTCCTGACTCTGGAACGATTTATTTGAGTGGCAAAAAAGAATCCTTCTCGCACCCTCAAGATGCCCAGATGAAAGGGATCAGTATCATCTACCAAGAGTTCAACCTGCTTCCTGAACGAACCGTGGCGCAAAATATTTTCCTCGGACGAGAGCCGTCAAAATTAGGAGTCCTCGATATCCAGGAAATGAATGAACAAGCTGGAGAGGTTTTAAAAGATATTGGCGTGGAAAAAATGATTTCGCCCGCGGCTCTTGCCAGCAGTTTGTCGGTTGCAGAGCAGCAGTTGGTTGAAATTGCCAAAGCAATTTCCTTAAAAGCCAAAATACTGATCATGGATGAGCCCACTGCAGCTCTTACCTATACAGAGGTAAATTTGCTCGATGAACTCATCGGTCGATTGAAACAAAAGGGAATGTCAATAATTTTCATTTCCCACCGTTTGAAAGAGGTTTTCGAT
>JBAVJG010000726.1:0-2084 GCA_049687655.1 Anaerolineales bacterium
TACTGATGGCAGAACATCAGGTTGAATCCGCGTCATTCGGACACGTTTCAACAGCTAAACAAACGACTTTTTTCAGGTCGCACCACGCCGTGTTGGGCGCTTTTTGCTCGATCATGGTTGCCTGTCGTTCAAAACAAACTCATCATATTCTTCGGGCATTTCGATCCCGAATCGCTCGCAGAGTACCTTGACATCGTGATAATCATTATCGTCAAGTTTATACCCTGTATGGAATTTCACCATCCATTCTGGTGTAATACACTTGACAGGATAACCATTAATCGAACCTGTTCCGTTCAAAGAGTCATAAGGATATTTAACTCCAAAAATGTTGTTGCCTGCTTCGTCAAATGTGCAAGAATGAAGGTCGAATAAATGTCCATGACTGTCACCGAGAACAAAGTTGCATTCCCAAGAATCGTCTCGAGGAATATCTTGGTAGCCCCTCTCTTCCAGTAAAGCTCTTATTTGAGGAACATCTTGGTGTTTTACCGCCACGTCCAAATCTTGATGTCTTCGAGTTTGCTTTCCGAGTAGAGCGTCAACTCCCCATCCACCATCGATGACAACGTCGATATTGTTCCCCTTGAGGAGTTTTACAATCTCAATAACATCTTGTGAGGTCATCTCGGGATCGTCTCTTGTCATTCTATTCCTAGATTCTTTCATTCTTTCAAAAGCCCTGATGAAGAAAATTGCTTTTAGAGCGCCCAACGGCTTGCGTAAGTCCCGGCGCTCTTTGCCGGGATACCGGCGGCTGGAGGGACGAGACTCGCCCCACGAAACGGAGGTAACCCAAAGCCACGAACAAAGCCACTTTGGCGGTGAGAATCCAGCCGCCTGCCCCGCTCTTTTTGCGGGGTCCGCGTGCACGCCGTGTTAGCTGGCATTTTTCTATGGTGCCAATAATTCCTTTGCAACTTCAGAAGGAAATCTGTAACCAATTGGCTTACAAGGCATTTGGCTAAGTCTGTACTCTGCATTAGAAAGGCTTAAGTCTGCCTTGTTCTCCGCTTCTTCTGCCATTATCTGATAATGAAAAGCAAAATCATTCATTGACCCTAAAACACTACGGTTTCTTGTTTTGCCAAATTGAATATGCTCATAATGACTGATTTCACCTTCAATTGCTTTGGATTGTATTCCAATCATTCCCAACAAATTTACAATTCTCAAGCGTAGTAACAAAAGAAAATTATCGGATTCCCAATTTGGGATTGCTACCGACAATAGCGTTTTCTCATTCACAAAAATTATCAAGTCTCCAGAATATGTTGGAACTAAATTTGCATACCAATCTCCGAGTTTGCTTGTTGTTGGTTTTAGTTGGTCGGTAGGATCAATAGCAAGCAACTTCTGAAGTTTGTTAGTCAACCGCAAAGTAACCATAGTTATCATTTTGGACAAAATATTCCACTTTAGCAATTGGCACAAACGTTAAGAGCCAAAGTATTTCTCAAACATTTCTTTTGCAACCCTTTGACCTTCTTCAGTTACAAGCACTGATTTCGCTTTGCTCTTCGGGTCACTTACAAGCCCCTTTTCGTACAGGCGATCCATTGCATCCCAGTCGAAACTCTTCCATGCTCTGACTGCACCATGGCTCCCATGAAAGTTTAGATAGAGAAGTGCCATGACAACTTCATCAATCTTATCCTCATTAATTTCCATAGTCTTTCCTTTCGGTGTTAATGCTCGACCGATGCCAGCTAACGGCTCGCGTTATTAGAATGTCCTTGTTTGGGGCGTGGCATTCGTGTACCTTTGGAGTGATTGCATCGCCGGGGACGCGAATGGGGTGTGAGCGTCTGGGTTGTCCGCTCGCCGGTTTGGGATCGATCTCAAGACAAGTGAGATCAAGCTCGTCGCGTTATTTGGACTCCCGGCGTACCCTAATCTGGGATGGCGAAGAACGCCTAAGCCCGTATCGGTACCTGCAGCTTATAACCCAAAAAACCACGCCCCAAACTTATAAGGAGTCTAGCATGAAAAAAGGACAAAATACAAGAGGCTATGAACGATACCTGGCCTGTGACATCCATCGTGAGTACATTCTGGTGGGTGGACAGAACGAAGACCAGGAG
>JBAVJG010000727.1:0-4709 GCA_049687655.1 Anaerolineales bacterium
ATGTTCAACGCCCCGCGCAGGTAGGTGATGTGTGAAAGCAAGTCATAGGCATAGACCGGATGCATGCGCATCAGTATCCACTCCTCCTCGGTCAGCTTGCCGGGTTTGAGCAGGATATGGTCCGGCACACCCATCTTGCCGATATCATGCAGCAGCCCGCCGCGGCGTACATCAACCAGTTCCGCCTCGCTCAATCCGAAGTCGCGCGCAAGGCTTACCGCCATCTCTGTGACTCGCTGCGTGTGCCCTTCGGTTTCCTTATCCCGCAAGTCGAGGGCGCGCGACCAACCCTCCAGCGTTGTTTCGTAAGCCAGGTTTAACTCAGAATTGCTACGTTGCAAGTCGTTGAACAGCGAGATACTCTCAATTGCAATCGCCGTTTGCCTGGCCAGGGCATTAAAGAAATCGAACCATTCTTCATCGGGTTCTAGTGCTGCGCGATGGAATACTTCCAGTACGCCGTTAACCTGTCCCTTGGCAATTAACGGCAAACAGTAGTAGCAGACGAAATCCTCGCCCGTCAAAAGCGTTGTCCGCAACAGGTTATCTGGTTCGTCTCTTAAATTGGGTATCTGTACAAGATGACGCTCCAAGGCGGCGCGGCCGGCATAGCTCTCACCCAAAACCACACGCGCCTCTCTGGCAACTTTGGTGCGAAAGCCGTGATCGGCGCCGTATTCCAGCATTTGCGAACTGGAATTTAATATCAAAATACTAGCTGCATCAACGCCAAGACTAATGGTTGCCTCGACAACAATTTCTGAAAGGCTGAGTCTCAAATTGTAGCTGGAAAGGATGAGTTGGTCTATTTTGGTTAAGGTGCTGAGTTGCTTAATCTGCCACTTTATTTTTTCTTCCGCCAGTTTGCGCTGGGTGAGTTCCTTTTGCATCCCTTCGAACAGTTCGGCATTTCGCATGGAAACAGCGGCTTGTATGGCAAGCGTAATCAACAAGCGCTCATCTTCCTTCGTAAATGCGTTCAGTTGGTCGCTTTCTACGCTGACACAACCGATGGTCTGATCGTAGGTCCGCATCGGAACGTAAAGCCCTGAATTCATCCCATCGAATGTTGTAACATATCTCGGGTCTTCCTTCAGGTTATTGATACGCAAAGGCTTTTCGTTTTGAATCACCCAGCCTACCAGTCCATCACTCACATTGGCGACGGCTGACCGCATTTGCAAACCGCCATCCCGCTTTTCGTCGGGCTGCATGTAGGCAACCAACTTGATATCTTCACTATCCACGAGTCTGACCCGCACTGCGGCATGGTGCCAGTCCAAGTGGGTTGACAGCACCTCGAGCATTTTCTCCCCAATATCTTTTTGATCAAATGTCTGGTTGAAGGCAATACCACTCTGGTAGAGCGCCTCCAATTCCGTAATGCGGCGTTTGATCTTTTGTTCCGCCTGCTTACGCTCGCTGATGTCACGATAATTCAGAACAATCGCCTCTACGCCTGATTCTGCCAGCAAATTAGTCGCGACCATTTCTATCCACAACCACGCTCCACTTTTATGGCGCACGCGGAATGTGCTGTTGACGCGTTCGTTGGGGGTGTTGGTAAGGTTCTCGAAAAGGTCTCGGACCTCAGGCAAATCGTCGGGATGCATCAGCGCGAACACATCTTTCCCAATCCAGTCTGTAGGGCCATAACCCAGCATTCCGGGAGATGCCGGGCTATCGTATACGGCAATTCCTTTGGCATCCAGTAGTGTGATGGCATCGGTACTGTTTTCGATCAAAACGCGAAAACGTTTATCGCTTTCACGCAGCGCCTTTTCCGTCCGCCTGCGCTCGGTGATGTCTTCACCGATACTGTTCGTGCCAATGATGTGACCTTCGGCATCCTTCAAGATGGTGTTGTTCCACGAAACCAGGCGACGCTCACCAGAAGATGTCAGGATTTCATTCTCATAGTGGGGGGCAATAACAGTGCCCTGTTGTATTCCAGCCAGAAAATCATCCTTGATGTCCGATCCTGGTGGCACAAACAACTCAAACCAGTCCTGCCCCAACACACTGGCCCGGCTGTGCCCGGTAAGGTTGAGCAGGTAGTCATTGCAGAATGTGACACGACCATCGCGGTCGAGCATGACGGCGATCAGATCAATGTTCTCCTGCACATCACGGAAGCGCCGTTCGCTCTCCTGCCGCGCTGCCTGCGCCTGCTTGTACTCCGTGACGTCTCTGCAAACTGTGAACGTAGTATCCTGCCCATTCACCATTACATGATAGCCTGTGAGATTCACAAAGAGATCAGAACCGTTCTTTTTCTTATGATGCCTATAGGGAACATTTGCTTGACCGTCCTTGATTATTTGAACTGCATGGTTCTTTGACTTATCTACTTCAGCGCTGAATTTCAAGCAGGACATTCCTATCAGTTCATCTTTATCATAGCCATATAGTTTTGAGGTTGCTTCATTTGCGTCAAGTATTTCAAATGAATCAGAATCATAAATAAATATTGCATCAGATACGCTTTCAAAAAGAGCTTTATATTTGGCTTCGCTTTTGCGCAACGCTTCCTCCGCCTGCTTGCGCTCGGTGATGTCCTGGCAAAAAGACATGAACCGGTCTTCACCCAGCTTTACCGCCAGGACTGTTGACCAGAACTGCGAGCCATCCTTGCGACGGAACAGTTTTTCTGCATCGATATCTTCGCCTTGTACCACTTTCCGAAAATCTGGCGAACCTGCTTCCAACGATTGCGGCGCTACTATATCTGGAATTGACAGATGCAAGAGTTCGGCCTCAGTGTATCCCAGCATTTCATGCGCAACCTTATTCACTTCCACATAGCGTCCCGACTGATCAGCGATGAACAACCCCAGGGGTGCATTTTCGATGTATGACCGGAACTTGGATTCGCTCACCTGTAACGCGACTTCCGCTTCCTTGCGCTCGGTAATGTCCATATACGTTCCGAGTACACCGATGGTATCCCCGTTAGAATCTCGCAAAGGCACCTTACTTGTCAGCAGTGTATTTTTCTTTCCATCCGGTGATATCTGATATTCTTCAGCATTGAGCTTGGCACGACCGCTCTCGATAACCTTGCGATCATCGGCACGATATAATTCCGCATGGTCACGCATGGCCATCTGGTAATCATCCTTCCCGATGACATCCTTTGGGTCGGTAAATCCCTTGTCGTGCGCGTATAGTGTATTGCAACCCAGATAAACGAGATTCTTATCCTTCCAGAATACGCTTACAGGGATCGTATCGATAATCCCTTCGGTCACAAGTTTTGATTCTTGTAGTGCGGTCTCCGCTTGCTTGCGCTCGGTAATGTCGCTCCCATAGAGGTTTGCGTAACCCGGCTCGGCAACAGGATTGACAACCATCGAGTAAATCTTTCCGTCGCACTCAACCTCAACGGTTTTGCTTTTCATGCTCGCGAACGCTTGAGCAACCAGATCACACCAAAACTGGGGAGCAGAATCGCCCAGCGCACATCCCCACATACCCAGGAGCGCGTCACTTGAAGCGTTGGCATACAACAGGATGCCAGCCCGGCTCAGTCGCAGCACAGGGGCTGGATTTTCGGAAGGGAATTTCGCAAGATCGACGAGTTTCTGTTCTGTGCGCTTGCGCTCGGTGATATCAACCATGGCCCCAACCAGTTGCAATGGCTCACCCTGCTCGTCATATAAAATATAACCGCGGTCAAAAACATCCGCATAAGAGCCATCCACCAGACGAAAGCGATATTCCTTCGACCAGAAATCCTCCCCCTGATCTACCGCTGTCTGAATGCTGTTGATCACCTTGATCCGTTCGGCAGGATGAACATGATCCTGCCACCATTCCACAGTTGACTCAATTTCATCAACCGGGTAATTGAATACTCTCTGCAAGCTCTCGTTCCATGAGATTGTATTGGCGGGGAAATTACGTTCCCAAATAATATCTTGCGTTGCCCAGGAAACCAGTTGGAAGCGTCGTTCGCTCTCAAACAGCGCTTTTTCTATCCGCTTGCGCGCGGTGATGTCGCGTGCAATTCCTTGAAAACCAATAACATCTTTACCGCTGTAATGAGGGGCTGACAGAATTTCCACATAATGTGCTTCCCCATCTTTCCCCTGTACTATATATTCGGCTTCTTCGTTTAAACTCTTCCCTGAAAGAATTTTTTCCAGCCTTTCCCTGTATTGTTCCAAATAATGTTCCGGGATAATATCCCAGATATTCATGGAAAGTAATTCTTCTTTACTGAACTCAAGTGCCTTACATATTGCCTTATTGACGGTTAATATTTTGCCTGACGATTCAATCACAAAAAAACCGTCTAGGCTTTGATTGATCAAGTCGTGATATGTCTTCTCGGTATGTGTCAATGCAGCTATGATGCGCCTGTGCTCAGTAACGTTGCGGATATTGCATTGGATCACTATTTTATCGCCCACCGAATAAACGTTACTGACGAATTCCACCTGGATCAGTCGCCCGTCTTTCGTTTTTAGCGGTAAGTCTTCGTAACGAATGTACTCCTTCTTCTGCAATGCTTCAAAGGCATCCTGACTGGCTTCAATATCCTCGAAGGCGCCCACTTCCCAGAGCTTCTTTTTTATAAACTCTGCGCGTGAATAGCCCAGCATTTTGATCAAATATGGATTGACGTCATCGATCATGCCCGTTTTGGCATCCAGGATTAAAATCCCATCCTGGGCGGCTTCAAACAGGCGGCGATAACGAAGCTC
>JBAVJG010000728.1:0-10831 GCA_049687655.1 Anaerolineales bacterium
AGGAGTTCGAACCGGACGTGCTGGGCATGTCGGCGCTTTTGACTACCACCATGCGTTCTATGGAACATACCGTCAAGGCCTTGGAAGAGGCGGGGGTGCGTGACAAGGTCAAGATCATGATCGGCGGTGCTCCGGTGACCCAGGCTTTCAGCGATCAGATCGGGGCGGACGGCTATGCTTCCAACGCGGCATCTGCTGCTGATTTGGCCAAGAAATTCGTTGCTTAGGAACTATGGGATCAAGGAGGATTAGCGGCAAAGAAGATTTTATCCGCTTACTCCTTATACCTGAAAGGAAAAGAAATGAGAGGCAATTACACAGTAAACTCCGGTGTGCGCTTCCGTATGCTAACTGACGACCAGTTAGAAGAACTCTATAATGGCGTGCTGCATGTGCTGGAATACACTGGACTCGAGGTACACCACGATCAGGCGCGGGAAATTCTGAAAGAAGCCGGGGCCTGGGTAGATGGTTTGCGCGTGCGTATCCCATCCTATCTTGTTAGAAAATCCCTGGATCTGGCACCGCGCAGTTTCACGGTTTTTTCCCGGGATGGCAATCCCAAAAACGATATCCACATCGGACCGGGACGAGGCCATTTTGGTCCTGGACCGACCTGCCCCAACTTTATCGACGTTGAAACCCAGGAGCGACGTCCTTACGTAAAATCAGATGTACCCATGGTAGCAAAGACGGTGGATGCACTGCCCAATATCGACTTCTGCGAGTCTCTTGGCACAGTCAACGATGTCCACCATGAATTGGGCGCACTCTATGAGTTCGCCGGAATGTTCCCCAATACCAGCAAACCCATTGTGGCCTGGTCCTATGACAAATATGACTCAGCCGGCATTCACGAGATCGCCGTTGCAGAAGCCGGCGGACAGGAAGCCTTCGAACGGCGACCTAACTATATTCACTATTGCGAGCCGCTCTCCCCGCTGGTCAGCACTGAGGAAGCGCTTGACAAGCTCATTTTTGCGGCTGAACATCGCGTTCCGTTGATCTTTACCCCCTGCCCCATCGCGGGTGGTACGGCTCCGGTTACGTCAGCTGGGATCATCATCCAGGGCGCTGCTGAATCCTGGTTGGGTTTGACCCTCGCTCAGGCAATTCAGCCCGGGCTGCCCTATATTATGGGCGGCGTCTTCTCTGTGATGGATATGAGTGCCATGATCCTTTCTTATGGCGCCCCTGAATTGGCTTTGAATATGGCCGGGCTTACAGAGTTGGCGCACTACGCGGGATTGCCGCTCTGGCAAACGGGTGGCTGCACTGACTCTAAGACTTTCGATGAGCAAGCCATTATCGAAGGCTCACTCTCAGTCTACTTCTCTGCACTGACCGGCGGCGACCTGTGCCACGATGTCGGTTATACAGAAAGCGCCATGACTGGTTCGGTTTTCCAGCTATGTGCCATGGATGAATCAATTGGCTACTCACGTCGCATCACCCGCGGTATTGAAGTCAACGAAGACACCCTGGCTGTGGAACCGATCAACAATGTTGGGCCAAACGGTCACTATCTGCGAGAACCACATACTCGACGATATTACAAAACTGAATTCTGGTATCCCAACCTTTGCGACCGTCGCAACTACGAGGAATGGGAAGAGATGGGCAAGAAAACCATGAAGGATCGCACTGTGGCGCGCGTACAGGAAATCCTGGCCACCCACAAACCATCGCCCATCAAACCGGAAACGGAAAAGGTGATCGAAAAAGTTTTGGCTGAGGCAGAAGAACGCGTAAAGGAAAGCTAGGCAGTTTGCCTCCCAAGGAGAAAAAAATGAGTGAAATATTCGAAAGACTATCAACCGCCGTATTAGAAGGCGATGCAGATAAAGCCCATAAGCTGGTTGAGCGAGGGCTGAAACAGGGTTTATCGCCCAAAGAAATCCTCGACAACGGCTTGATCGTTGGCATGGACGAAGTCGGTGCGCGCTTCAAGCGCGGCGATATGTTTGTCCCCGAGGTATTGATGTCTGCCGATTCTATGGCCTCCGGGATGGAAATATTGCGCCCGTTGCTGATAGAAAGCGGAGTCGAAATGCTCGGCAAGGTTGTGATGGGGACCGTCAAAGGTGACTTGCATGACATTGGCAAGAATTTGGTAAGCATGTTATGTGAAGGCGCTGGCTTTGAGATCGTTGACATTGGTTTCAACGCCGAGCCGGAAAAATTCATCGAGGCCATCAAGCAGCACCAACCCCAGGTTGTAGGCATGTCTGCCATGCTGACCACCACCATGCGTGCCATGGGCCAGACCATCAAGGCCATCGAAGAAGCCGGTCTGCGCGATCAAGTCAAGGTTATGGTCGGAGGCGCGCCTGTGGATAGGGACTTCGCAGACGCCATCGGCGCGGATGGATACGGTTCCAACGCTCCCTCCGGTGCAGACCTGGCCAAGCAGCTAGTTGGCGCCGCGTAAGAACCAAGGTGCAATTGTGACTTCACAACAAGGATTGCCGCTGGTCGTCATCGCCTGTCAGGTTTTTCAAAGCCTGATAGAAAAATATTTGCCCGCGGATTTGGCAAAGCAGGTCACCTTTAAAGATTATGGCCTGCACCGAGTCCCGAGCAAGCTGACATGGTCTGTACAGGAAGAGATCGACCAGATCCAAGAACCCAGCCTGATCATGTTGGGATACGGATTGTGCGGTAACGGGCTGAAAGGTATCCAGTCCCGAGAGCATACGCTGCTCATTCCCCGCACAGACGACTGCATCGCGATTCTTCTGGGTTCCTACAAAAAATACATCCAGGAATTCGACGCGACACCCGGTACCTATTATTTGACTAAGGGATGGTTGGAATCGGGCAGCAATCCATTGCAAGAGTATCAGGAATACGTTGAAAAGTACGGTGAAAAAGACGCTACCTGGATCATGGACCAGCAATACCAGCATTACGAACGTATTGCATTTGTGGCCCATAGCCAGGAAGATTTTGAAGAATACCGCGCGCAGGCTCAAGAAGTAGCAGAATACTGCAAACGCTGGGATATGCGCTACGAAGAAATCCTCGGCTCGGATATTTATATCCGGCGCTTGATTGAAATCGCCTCTTCACCGGAAAATGCAGATTCTGAATTCCTGGTAATCCCCCCCGGTGGTGAAGTCACCCAAGACATGTTTATGCGCTGAGCAACTGACAAATAATATCAGCGCTTACCTGGTACCCGGACAGAATGATTTTGATTGAATTAAATGACCATATGGTATAGGAAATCTGTCAATCAAAAAGTAATCCGTTCGGGCACAAGTAAGAATAGGAGACAACCATGCAAGTACACAAAACAAATCATCTTGTAAACGCCACACCGACGTTCGAGGTACTCTCAGAGGATGAGATTGAAGCAATCTATTTTGCTGCTCTGACGGTACTTTACGAAACAGGTGTGCGCGTTTATGCAGAAGAAGGAATCCAAGTAGCATATGATGCCGGCGCCATTGTCGAGGATCGCCAAGATGACAGCGCTCTGGTGAAAATCCCACCGTGGATCGTAGATAAAGCCCTGGCAACATTACCCCGCAAGGTAGTGATGCGTGGACCAGACCGTAAATACAAAATGGAACTGTACAAAGATTCCATCTATTTTGGGGCCGGTTCCGACACGCCATTCACCATCGATCCATATACACACGAACGCCGCCGCGCAAAATATCAAGATGTCAAGAATTTTGCTCGCCTGGCCCAGGCCATGCCCAACATAGATTTCCATATGTCTTTGGGCATTGTGCAGGACACAGCCGTCGGCACGTATGACCGCTGGCAGTATCTGGCCATGCTGGAAGGCACTACCAAACCCATCAACATCACCGCAGTCGACATCGACGGTCTCAAAGACCAATTGGAGATGGCCTATATCCGCGTCGGTGGAAAAGATGAGTGGCGCAAAGGCCCCCTCTTCTCGCTCTACATCGAACCCGTTTCACCGCTGAGCCATTCAGAAGAAGTGGTCCAGAAACTACTCTTCGCAACGGATAATGAAATCCCCTTCGTTTACACTCCCTGTCCTCTAGCAGGCGCAACGTCACCGACTACACTGGCTGGTACCGCTGTACAAGCTCTCACTGAAAGCCTCTTCGGCATTGTGGTCAGCCAGACCCGCAAACCGGGCGCGCCGATGATCATTGGCGGCTTGATGTCCAACATGGACATGCTCACCACGGTCTATTGCTACGGTTCACCGGAAATGGCTCTGCTCAGTTCGGCCTATACCCAGATCACCAAGTGGTTGGGTGTACCGGAATACGAGACCGCCGGCTGCTCTGACTCCAAGATGTTCGATGAGCAGGCAGCTATGGAAGCCACCATCAACATCACCACTGCGGCCCTATCCGGTGGCAACATGATCCATGATGTAGGCTATATCGAGCAAGGTCTGACCAGTTCACCTGATTTGATGGTCGCATCCAACGAGATCATCAGCATGGTTAAACGCATCATGAGAGGCATTGATGTTAGTGATGACGAAAAAGCCCTGCACGTCATGGAAGAAGTCGGCCCGGGTGGCCACTATCTGGAACACGATCACACCTTCACACGCTTCAAGACCGACATCTGGCGACCGGATCTGATTGACCGTCAGGTCTTCGAGAACTGGGAAGCCTCCGGTAGCAAGACCTTCCGCGACCGTGTTCACGAGCGCGTTGTTGAAATTCTGGATGCCGAAGAAGAGCCGCTCCTGGATGAGAAAATGTACAAGGAACTGCGGCACATCTGTGAATTAGCTGATGAAAAACATAAAGACGAAGAACTAGACTACGACATGTTCAGCAAAAAAACTGGATAAATTCATCAGTACAGACCCAGGCGGCGTGGTCAGATTCTCTGAATAGCGGCCATGCTAGTCCGAGAAACATCACGCCCCTGGGTCATTTAGCTGTAACCCCAACCAACAATTGCATTAGAGGCACAGCTTGTCATCAAAATCAGACTCATCCGAAGCCCTCGTATTGGGTATCGACACTGGCGGAACCTATACCGACGGTGTTCTTTTGGAGTACCACTCTCGCAAAATCCTGGCTGCCCACAAAAGCCTGACCACCAAACGCGATTTTTCCATCGGCATCGAGAACGTCATTGAAGGCATCGATATAAAAGATCCATCAGCCATTCGTATGGTGTCGGTTTCAACGACTTTGGCCACAAACGCCATTGCTGAAGGCAAAGGCAAACGTGTTGCCTTGTTTTTGATCGGATATGACCCTGAACTGGTCGCTTCCTTCAAAATGGAAAGCCGCTTTGCCACCCCCAACTTCTTCTACTTCAATGGTGGACACGATCTCCACGGTCAGGAAAAAGCGGAACTCGATCTTTCGGCCCTGGTCGCAAAGACCAACCAGATTAAGGGGGATGTGGACGCGATTGCCATCTCCAGCTATTTCAGCCCGCTAAATCCGGAGCATGAAATCCGGACGTACAAAGCGATCTCACAAATCTGTGACTTGCCTCTGGTTCTAGGACATCAACTTTCCACCAAACTTGGTTCCGTGGAACGCGCCACGACGGCTGCCCTGAATGCCTCCTTGCTGGCTGTATTGCAAGATTTCATCATTGCTGTGCGCCGGGCGATGGAACGACGCGGTATCGAGGCTCCCTTGATGGTTGTCCGCGGCGACGGCACCCTGATGAGCGACGAGTTTGCTGCCCGCTCACCTGTAGAGACCATCCACTCCGGGCCGGCTGCCAGCGCAATCGGCGGACGTTTTCTCTCCCACACTGATGATGCCCTCGTTGTGGACGTGGGCGGCACCACCACCGACCTGGCCTTGATCCAAAATGGCGAAGTGACCATCAGCGAAAACGGCGCTTCAGTTGCCGGGTATAAAACTTCCGTGAACGCGGCCAATTTGCTCTCCATTGGATTGGGCGGTGACAGTCATATCACCTTGGACCGGGAGAACAACATCGTCATCGGTCCCGAACGGGTTGTACCCTTGGCTTATTTGGTACAACAACACCCCAATCTTCGGGGTCACCTGAAATCCCTGACGCAAAAAACCTGGCCGGCGCCCTCGCCAAAATGGCTGGAATACTGGTTCTTGTTGCGTGAACCGCAGAACGAGAAAATGCTGAAGTCCAACCAGGAAAAAGAGTTGGTTAAACTATTGAGGGATAGTCCGAAAGCTATTCCTGAAATCCTCGAAGCATTAGGGTTGTTCCACCTGAATCAACTCGGTGCCGAACAGTTAGTACGCCAGGAAATCATCGGCAAAGCCGGGCTGACTCCCACTGATCTGTTGCACGTAGATGGCCGCTACAAGCTCTGGGATGCCGAAGCATCGCAATACGGCCTGAAAATTCTAAGCAATTATTTGAACTGGGAAGCCCAAGGGTTGACTGATTTCATCTGGTCTCAGACCATCGAGATGATTGTCAAAGCCATTGTCGAATTCCTCAGCGAGAAAAAGATTCCCCCTCTGAAGAATTACGCTCAGGAATTTGGGCCCTGGGTTTTCCACAACAGCTTATATCAAGAACACCCCCACCTGGAAACCGAAATCCGGCTACGCAGCCCGATCATTGGAATCGGCGCGCCGGCTGAAATCATGCTGGCAGAAGTCGCGAAACGCCTGCACACCGACCTGATCTTGCCCGATCACTACTATGTAGCAAACGCGGTCGGAGCCATTGCTGGCAGTGTGATGGTTTCCGAAGAGATCCTGGTTTACCCACATTTATCCACCTCCGGGCTGGACGTGATAGGCTACTTTGTTCAGGCACGTGATAGGCGCGAAGAATATGAGGAACTGGATGACGCGCTGTCCTTTGCCCGTCAGTTCAGCCAGGAACGCGCCATGAGCGCTGCTTTAAGGTCAGGCGCGGACAACCCGCAAGTGCTCGTCGAAGAATTGTCAGATGGTCTGGATACATACCGCATCCGCGCCCAGGCTGTGGGCAATCCGCGCCTGGCAAAATGAATAAAGTAGTGACACTATTCTAAGAAACCGGGGTGTGGGGTGTTGTGGGCAGGCTGCGACCGCCCGCAACACCCCTCCTCTCCTCTTCTCTTCTACTTTGAGATACAAGAAATGTAACTGTAGGAGCAATTTATGGAACTATTACGAATAGACACCCAACGTGCGTACGAACTCATCCGGGAAAAGATAACCTCCCTCGAGTTATCTCCAGGATCGCCTATAGACGAAGGCAAACTCGCGGAGGAGTTGGGAATGGGTTCGATTCCCGTACGCGAAGCGTTGAATTTGCTGGCTCATGATCATCTGGTTACAACTGCCGACCAGGGTTTGTTCGTTTCTAAAGTCGAAATCGCCGATCTGCAACAGATCAGCGAAATCCGCATGCTTTTAGAACCATACTGTGCTCAAGAGGCTGCGGAACATGCCACATCAGATGATATTGTCGTGTTAGAAGCTTTGAGCCATGAACAGAACCAAATTCCTCCTGATCAGCCCAAACAACTTTTCGATCTGGATCATAAATTCCATCAGGCCATCGCCCAGGCAGCCAAGAATAAATATCTGGCAGAGATATTGGAAAACTTTTATGGTCACTCCAAGCGCGCCTGGTTTTTAGTATTACCGCACCTGGATTTCCTCTCCACGGCTGTTGAGTCACATTTGGAAATGGTGGGTGCCATCAAAAATCAGGACGCTGACCATGCCGCAGAGATGATGCGTGAACATGTGCAGGGTTTTTACGAAAAAGTTTTCGAGATCCTCAAAAAGACATCGGATTAAACTTTCCAATAGTTTGAGCATCAAAACAATAATCGATTGAAATCATTAACTGTAGGAAAAAATAATGCCCAACGTAACTGTCGTCTATGGTGAAGAAGAAAAGAACGTCCAGGCAGAAAATGGGGCCTTGCTTGGGGATGTGATTGCTGAAACCGGTCTGCCCCTCGAGCAGCCTTGTGCCGGACGGGGAACCTGCGGAAAATGCAAGGTCCTGGTTGAAGAAGGAATTGCCGAGCCAGATGAGATCGAACGCAAAAACCTGACGCCCGGTGAAATCGCGCTGAACAATCGTCTGGCCTGCCGCGCTCGGGTAAAGGGTGACTCGCGGGTTGTGCTATCCCCAATCGTGGTGTATTCCAACAAAATCTTCAAGGGCAGTACCCGATTCAGGCGCGAAAAAGACGTTCCCCTGGGCCTGGCCATTGACCTGGGATCGACCACCGTTGCCGCTTTCCTGACCATGCTTGACAACGGCGAAGTGGCTGCCGGAGGGGGCAGCCTCAACCAGCAGACAGTCTACGGTGCGGATGTCATCTCCCGCCTGGCTGCCGCCATTGATGCGCCCACTAACGCTGAACGCTTGCACAGGCTGGCCCTGGCCTCTATCAACCAGGCTGTTGATTCCTTGAATCTCTCCCAGAGCATCCGTGATCGCGTTCAACGCGTGACCATTGTTGGCAACGTAGCCATGCATCACTTGCTGGTCAAGTTCCCTCTGGACTCACTGGCGATGATGCCCTTCCAACCCTATCAGGCCGCTGCTATGCCCGACGCAACTCACCTGATGGGCGGCATATTTCCGGAAAACGCTGTTGTCTCTTTGCCTCCATTGGTCGGTGGATTTGTCGGTTCCGATGCCCTGGCCTGTCTGGCTTATTTTGGATTTGACGATCCTCCCGGACCCATGGCAGCCATCGACCTGGGGACGAACGGCGAGGTCATGGTCACGGATGGGAAGCGCATCCTGACCGCCTCCACGGCTGCTGGCCCCGCATTTGAAGGGGTCAACATCTCGTGCGGCTCCCGCGCCATTGATGGCGCCATCGTCGACCTCAAACTCGAAGATGAGCACGTCAACTTTACAACTATTGCAGACGAAGAGCCCATCGGCCTGACCGGTTCCGGCTTGCTCAGCACGGTGTTTGAATTCCGCAACGCCGGGGTGATTGATGTCAGCGGGCGCATCCTGCCCGAGCCGCCGCATCTTGGGGATCGCATTTTTATCGACGCGCACGGCACACGAGCTATCAAATTGACCGACGATGGCAGGCTGCTCCTTACCCAGCACGACGTACGGGAACTGCAAAAGGCCAAAGGCGCTATCCGCGCTGCCATTGATGTACTGATTAACGAGTTAAATCTAACCCCGAATGACTTGCAAAAAGTGATCCTGACCGGCTCATTCGGCGGCCAGGTCGATATCGATGCCATCCTCGAAATCGGTATGATCCCGCCTGTACGTCGGGAGGTTGTGGAAACCGCAGCCAATGGGGCCGGGTTTGGTGGGGCCATGTTCCTCAGCGATGAGGGCTTTGCCCTGGGTGAAAAACTGGCAGTTGAAGCCAAACAAGTGGACCTCGATTTAGATGCAAACTTCAACATGCTCTACATCGAAGGCATGGCGCTGGCCCCCAAAGGGAAGCGATAACCGGCAAAACCGTCTAAACAATAAAAACTACTGCTTCTTGCATAAATAAACGAACTTTTGCACCGGATCGTACCGAGAAAAACAAGTGTTTTAGTTCAGTATTTACGCAGCACACAGTAAAAGGAAATCCGTGGGCTATCCATCACAAACACAATCCAACCGAATCCAGGGTGTCCTGATGGTAATTCTGGCAACCATCTTCTGGGGCACATCGGGTATTTTCATCAGCCTGACCAATCAGAATTGGGACATCAGTGCCGTCAGTCTGGCCTTTTGGCGTGACATTACAACTTTTTCTACATTGCTTCTTGGGATTGCCATATTTCGCCCGGCATTACTACGCGTCAAGCGCAAAGACATTCCCTGGCTGATGGCCATGGGAGCGATCAGTATCGGTTCATTCCACGTACTCTGGAATACCTCTGTGTTCCTGATTGGCGCTTCTGTTTCCACTGTTCTCCAAAGCAATGCCCCCATCTTCGTCACGATCATGGCATGGATCATTTTCAAAGAACCCCTGACCATGCGCAAGATCGTCGCTGTTGCGCTTGCTGTTGCAGGCACCGTTTTGATCTCGGGCATATTGGGAATGAGTATGATCCAGATTCCCCAACTGGGCTTAATTGCATCTGTCTCTTCAGCGATATTCTATGGATCTTTCAGTTTATTTGGTAAAAAACTGACCGGCGATTACAACCCCTGGACCATCCTGCTCTATATCTTTGGCTTCGCTGCCCTTACCCTGTTGCCCTTCCAGCTTCTAAATCCCAGCCCATTCCCCTACCAATTCCCGGCATTATTTTATTTTTCCGGTTTGATTCTAATTGCCACAATCATCGGATTCGCGATCTACACAACTGCACTGGCTCACTTACAGGCCAGCATCGCTTCCATCACCGCTACATCGGAAATCGTTTTCGCGGCTGTATATGCCTATTTCGTCCTTAGCGAGCGTATGGACATCTGGCAAATCCTGGGCGCAGTTTTAGTCGTCAGCGGAGTCGTTTTAGTATCCTTACCAAATGGAAACAAAAAAGCAAAACTTGCAAAACAATCTACTGCTTGGAATTGACACAGGGGGCACCTACACAGACGGCGTCTTGCTCGATGAGAGCACCCGTCAAGTGATCGCTACCGCCAAGACCCTGATCACCAGGCATGATCTGACCCAGTGCATCCTCAAAGTGCTGGACGACCTGCTGCCGGATGACCCCGGTCAGATCAGTCTGGTCTCCATATCCACTACGCTGGCCACCAATGCCATTGCCGAGGGAAAAGGCCGTCCGGTAGCTTTGTTTCTACTCGGGTACGATCCGGAATTGGTAAAACGCTTCCAATTCGAGGGTCATTTTGCTACATCCAGTTATTACTATTTCCAGGGTGGGCACAACCTGCATGGAGAGGAGCAGGCTCCCCTGGCGTTGGATACAATACGCGAGAAGGCTATCGAACTCAAAGGGGACGTGGATGCCTT
>JBAVJG010000729.1:0-2790 GCA_049687655.1 Anaerolineales bacterium
AATGGGGGTGGATGCGTACGCATCCACCCCCATTTTTTGGGTATCTATACGAGATGGTCTGATCCGATTAATGAAGCTATTCATGCCTCAACGCTTCAACCGGTTCCAGGTTGGACGCACGACTGGCAGGATAGATCCCGAAGAACAGGCCGACTGAGGCAGAGAAAATCGTCGCCAACAAGATGGCGTCCATCCCAATAACGGGGGTGAAATCGGTGTTGGTGGCAACGGCAACCTGGCCAACGATAAAGGCGATAAACCAGCCAAATCCGATCCCGATGACGCCACCGATTAAGCTAAGCAGGGATGACTCGGTCAGGAACTGGATCAGGATATCGCGTTTGCGCGCGCCCAGCGCCTTTCTCAGGCCGATCTCCCGCGTGCGCTCGGTGACAGAGACCAGCATGATGTTCATAATTCCGATGCCACCTACTAGCAGGGAAATCCCAGCGATGCCACCCAGGAAGATAGTCAGAATGCCGGTAATTGACTCGAATGTAGTCAGCAGGTCCCGTTGGGAGAAAACGGTGAAATCATCGGCACCGATAGGTGTGCGATGACGCGTGCGCAGGATTTGCGATATTTCCTCGGTTGCCTGATCCACAGAATCAGCGTCCACCACCTGGACCAGGATCATATCCACGCGGTCGTTCGCGCTGCGGCGAATCAGACGCGCCTGTGCCGTACTGAACGGTACCATCACCAAGTCATCCTGGCTTCCAAAACCTCCGCCGCCTTTCGATTCAAGCACACCCAACACCCGGAAAGGCTGGCCTTCTATTCGTACCGTTTCCCCGGTGATACCATCACGACGCCCAAATAGATTATCGGCAACGTCCGGTCCGATCAACACCACTGAAGCACGCCCCAGGATGTGTTCCTCGTTTATAAAATCCCCTTCCGTAACAGCATAATTGCGCACCGGAAAATATTCGGGAGTGACCCCCATTATCTGTGTGGTCGTGCGCTCACCGCCAAAGGCCACCTCCCCGTTGCCCTGCAAAGCCGGTGCGACTGCCTGGACGGATGGCGCCTGGAAAGGATCGGCAATGGCCTGTGCATCACCGAGGGTAAGTGGTTTGGGATTACGAACTTCATCGCTGAAATCGCCACGAAAAACGAACAAGAGATTAGTGCCAATGCCGCTGATCGAACCAGTGATCGACGCTTCTGCGCCACGCCCGACGGACAACATGGCGATCACCGCCGCGACACCGATGACGATCCCCAACACAGTCAAGCCAGAACGCATCTTGTTGCCATTCAGGCTCTCCAGTGCTTCGAAAATGGTCTGGGCCAGGTTCATGACTCGCTACTCCCTTCACCCGCCACTTGATTGGCCTCAACCTGCTTCCATTTAGCTGCCGCAACCTTGAGTTTGGGCATACTCCCATTGGATTCCTCATCCAAATGACCATCGATCAGACTGATTACACGCTTGGTTTGTTCGGCAATAGTGGGATCGTGTGTCACAATGATAAGTGTTGTGCCGCGTTCCTTGTTGAGTGAGAGCAGCAGGTCCATAATCTCCTGGCCGACCTTGGAATCCAGGTTGCCGGTCGGTTCGTCTGCCATGATGATAGAAGGGTTGTTGATGATGGCGCGCGCCACCGCCACGCGTTGTTGCTGCCCGCCGGAGAGTTCCGTGGGGCGGTGATGGACGCGGTCGCCCAGGCCCACCGCTTCCAGGGTTTGCCTGGCAAGCTCGCGCCGACCGTTAGTCACACCGGCATAACGTAAAGGTAATTCCACATTCGCCAGGGACGAGACGCGCGAAAGCAGGTTGAAGCTCTGGAAGACAAAGCCCACTTTTTTGTTGCGGATGATGGCCAACTGGTCATCTGTGCGACTGGAAATCAGTTCACCATCCAGATAATACTCCCCGGAGGTAGGCCGATCAAGGCAGCCCAACATGTTCATCAAAGTCGATTTGCCCGAACCTGAGGGGCCCATGATGGAAATCACCTCGCCGCGCTCGATATCGAACGAGACGCCACGCAAGGCATGTACTTCCACCTCGCCCATCTTGTAGACTTTGGTGATATTGCGTACTTCAATTACATTATCCATAACAGCCTACTGTGCGAAGGGCGGCCCACCGCCTCCCTGAAATTCCACTGGCGGATTCAGGATCACCTCATCGCCTTCCTTCAAATTGCCACCGACCACCACACTCATCGTGTCTGCCGAGGCTCCCAGGCGGATCTCAACTTTTTCAGGCATACCATTTTCCCCGCTGATGTAGACAACACGGTCACCATCCACCAAACGGACGGCGCGGTTGGGCACGAGCATGGCATCCTTGATCTCTCTCACCACGATATTGACCGCCGCCGTCATACCAGGCTTAACCAGTTCATCTGCGTCGGTCAATTCAACCGTAACCGTAAAATTCACCACGCCGTTGACGACGGTTCCTGCCTGAGAAACTTTGATCACCTGTCCCTGGTATTCCTGGCCCAGGATGGCATCGAATGACAACGTCACGGTTTGTCCATCCGTCACACTGTTGATGTCGACTTCCGAAAGTTCCACATCCACTATCAGGCTACTCAAATCGTCCACTCGGAAAGCCGTTGTGCCGGCCGAGACCTGGTCGCCGGGGAGCAGGAATGCTTCGGTAACGGTGCCAGAAAAGGGAGCGGTAAGATGCGCCAGGTTGAGAGTGGCCTGGGCAGCCTCCACGCGTGCCTGCGCGGCCGCCAGATCATCCTGGTTAGGGCCGTCAGCCAGGCGCTCATAAGCACGTTTGGCATCTTCGTACTGGGCTTCTTTCAGATCCAGGTCGGC
>JBAVJG010000730.1:0-2226 GCA_049687655.1 Anaerolineales bacterium
TCTGTAAACGCATTGAGAAACAACATCACCTGAGCATACAATTGATTTGTTTCAAATGCCTTTAAGAAGCCATCTCCATTTAAGAGTTGCAAAACGATAAGAAGATTGCTCAAGGAGATTGCAAGAATAGCGGCGTAGACTATCCTGAACCATGCAGCCAGTAAAGAGAGACTCTTGTTAACTGGTTTGAGTAATATATAAAGTGCCCAGGCCACAACTACATCAAGAATAGCCACGATCAGGAAGACAAATATCCCGGTGCGAAACAGCCCAGGAGAAGCCATAATGTTATTAACCGTTGTTGTTGCGTCTCCCGGAACAATAAGCGTTTCGAAAACACCAAAATTAGCAATGGGCGCTAATATGGCCATGAGTAACAAACCAAGCCCCGCGACAATCGCAGATTTTCGTAATGATATATCGGCGAATCTTGAAGTATTTAAGTCTGAATTCATTTTTTCTCCTTTTACTGCTTCTTGCATATTTACCCGAACTCGAATCTAACGAATTGCCTTCAAAAACCAGGATTCTGGTTCGGATATTTACGCAGCACTCTGTAAGTGGTAAGAAAATGAAGCGCGCCTAAAGCCTACCTTTTTACCGTCTCACGGACTTGACGAACCATCTGGAGGATTGCTGCAACCGCAGCCTCCGGCTCTTCAATTTGGATATTGTGATCGCTGTTTTCTGCAAATAACTGTTGGCTGTTGGATGATAATTGGAGCAGTTCCGTCTGCCACTCCTGCCAGCCTGGAATGTTATTTAGTTTGGCGGTCAGAATAATCAGAGGCAGATCGCCAAAGGTCTCCACGGCAGCTGCCTGCGCTCCAGCGGCTGGCATCCCTTGAGATTCGTTAGTAGTAGCTTGCAAAGATTGTGGGCGAACATAAAGCGGATAGTAGGCTTCCTCATTGGGCGGTACACTGGGAGCAATTCCAGGCAGCTTCACAAGCAAGCGAACGACTCCGAAATGAGCCAATGCGGCTTGAAAAGAAAATGGTTGAGATTGTGAGTCCGACCGAGACTGCACCTCCGCCGGCGATTGGGTGAATTGTCTGGGACTCATCGATTCGATCAAAACGACCCCGGCAATTTCTGACGCATAATCATGGACAAACACACGTACAGGAAGGCCTCCGAGCGAATGCCCGACCATTACATAAGGTCCCGGAATATTGGCATTTTGCAGCAAGGTATGCAGTTCCTTGGCGATTTGACCTGCATCGCGTGGAAGTGGACCTGCTTCGCTCCATCCCATGCCAGCTCGATCATAAGTGCAGACCCGTGTCGTCTTCGCCACTTCTGGCTGTACATATCCTCCCCAAGTTGTTGACCAATCCCCCAACCCAGCGTCGATTACAACAGTGGGGCTACCTGTGCCAGTGCAGTTTATATGCAAGCGATATCCGCCAATATCCACTAATTCACCAGGAGGTGGATATGTTCTTGCATCAGCCGCTTCTGCCACAGGCTCGAAAATAAACCCCACTAGCATGAGACCTAGAAACAAAGCCAAGCTTGCACCCAGCCATAGTAAGCAACCTCTGCCTCGACGTTTGGAAGTAGGTACTTTTCCGATTTGATTTTGATCATTCATTGTGAATGCTCCATGATTAACATTAAATATCTTTCGATCCCTGTCATCCAAAGGAAATACGGAGGAGAGGGGTTGCTCAATTTTCATATACCGCCAAACAATACTTATCATTAGCTGATAACAGTAAGGCAAAGATTCGGAGCCTTCTGATATCTAACTCCAATTTGACGTCTAACTTTGTAGGTTTGTAGCATTGTTCTAATTCAGACCCCCAAATTAGATGATTATGCAGAAATCATTCTTTAAAACTTATTTGTCACGATGTTATAACACGTTATTGACTATTCAGGTTGACTAAAAGCTGTCCAATCCTTCATGGATTGCAAATGTTACTTTCAGTTAAATCCCAAAAGCACCAATGACCAAACCGCATATCGTGCCGCCAATTGCGCCAAACCCCATAATCGGTTTCCATGCTTTTGTGATGATCGCATCAGGCAAGCTGAGCAGCAACCCAAACAATAGCCCGCTTCCCCATGTTGGTATAGGCAAGCTGGTTGCTCCAATTACGAAACCGATCCCAAACCGGCTGGCAAACGCGCCAGCCATTGCCGCTCTCTTATCTTCAAATTCAAGGGGGATCATCGTGGCAACCGAAAACGCCCCGAAAACAATACCACAAACTATAC